>NZ_QOBB01000150.1:0-18403 GCF_024704855.1 Burkholderia sp. HAN2018
GCCACGGCCACGCGACCCCGGGCAGCCGCGCACGCGCCGCGCGGCGCAACAGCATGCCGACCGGGCCGCCGGCGCGGGCCATCCATCGCGACCGGTGGAACAGGTCGAGCATCCAGCTGCGCGGCACGACCACGGGCACGGCATCGCCATAGCGGAACCGTTCCGACCACGCGACCAGCGGCCTGAACAGCAACTGGTCGTACAGGACGATCGCGACGCTCATCGCGACGATCGCCCAGCCCACCGCGGCCAGATCCCGGTTCGCGATCGCCCGTGCGACATAGGCGCCCACGCCCGGCAGGTCGACGTGCAGGTCGCCGACCGCGATCGCCTCCGATGCGACCACGAAGAACCAGCCGCCCGACATCGACATCATCGCGTTCCAGACGAGACCGGGCATCGCGAACGGCACCTCGAGGCGCCAGAAGCGCTGCCATGCGGACAGCCGGAAGCTGCGGCTTGTCTCGTCGAGATCGCGCGGCACCGTGCGCAGCGACTGGTAGAAGCTGAACGTCATGTTCCACGCCTGGCTCGTGAAGATCGCGAAGATCGCCGCACACTCGGCGCCCAGCATCCGCCCCGGAAACAGCGACAGGAAGAACAGCACCGTAAACGACAGGTAGCCGAGGATCGGCACCGACTGCAGCACGTCGAGCAACGGAATCAGCACCCGCTCGGCCGACCGGCTCCTGGCCGCCGCGGTCGCGTAGACGAGTGCGAAGGCAATCGATGCGAGCAATGCCGCGAACATGCGCGAGACCGTACGCAGCGTATAGCCGGGCAGCGCCGCGGGGGACAACGAGATGGCCGGGGGATGCGCGACCGCGAGCGGGCCTGCCATCTGGTGCGCCGAAATGCCGGTCAGCATCAGGAACCCGATGACGATCAGCACCGCGGCGAGATCCCGCCAGCCCGGCGCGGGCAGCGTCCAGCGCCCGCCGCGCAATACCTCCGCATGGTGCTCCAAGGTGCCCCCCCCGGCCGATGATGGCAGTTCATCTTCCGGGGCGGGCGGAACAGCCGCGTTGACCTGCGTCAACCGTCCCGCAACAGCCGGCCCGGGTCGGGCCGACGGATGCGGGCGCGTCGGCGCATGCGTCGATTCATGCGGCGGGATACGCACTCGCGAGCGCCTCGACGAACGCATCGAGGCACGCGGGCGCGAGCCGGTTGATGCCGGCCGCCGCTTCCCGGCCGCCGCCGTCCGGAAATGCGCGGCAAAGCCGATCGGCACCGTACGGTGCGGCGACCGGCGCACGCACGCTGACCGTGTATCGGCCTCCCGCCGCAACGGTCAGCACCGCATGCGCGCGCGCCGGCTCCCGCCGCGCGAGCAGGTTGGCGAAGACGCCACGGACGCGCCGCGCCCAGCGGGCGTCGGGCAGGATGTAGACGTCCGCGCCCGGCAGCACGAAGATCGCGCGCTGCCGTTGCGCACGCGCGATATCGCGCCGCCGGTTCTCGGCCAGACGTCGCGCGAACGGCGACCCCGCGAAATCAAGCGGATTCGCGAATTGCCGGATCACCGCATACACGGCAAGCGGCGCCATGAAGAGATCGTCGGGAAGATCGCCGTAGCCGTTGTAGTTGATGGATTCGCCGAGCACCTGCAGCCGGCGTGCATCGGCATCCGTCAGGCTGCCGGCGGCGGCGAGCGCGCCGGCCACGCCGTCGAGATTGTCGCCATACGCGCCCACCGCCGCCCAGAGCCGCTGCCGGCCGGCCAGACAGCGGTCGACGATGACGCTCGTGCAGGTGTCCGGCGCCGTATCGATATGCGCATGCAGGTGGGGATGAGCGGGCACGTCGCCCGTCACGTGGTGATCGAAATAGTCGACGTCGACGCCTCGCGCGAGCAGCGCAACCAGGGCCTCGCGGTTCGCGTCGAGCGAAACGTCCAGGACGGTGACGGCGTCGCCGCGGATCGCAGGCACGCGCGCCAGCAGTGCAATGTCGCGCTTGGGGCCCGTCACAAGCACCGACTCGGCCGGCGTCACGAGCCGGAGCTGGTGCAGCGCGCAGATGCCGTCCGCATCGCCGTTGAATACGTCGAAGCGCGTCATGGTGCGCCGCGCCCGATGCCGCCGGGGTGTTGCGTGCCGTCCGGACGCGCGCAACGCGTGCGCGGGGCCGCCACCATGCGGCCCACCGCGATCGAGTGACCGGTCGGGCTGCGAGCCTCGTTCATGCCGCCTGCCGCCTCGCATGCGCGTCCGGGCCGCCGCCCCACTGCGCGACGCATGCCGCCAGCGCCGGAGAAATCGACGCCTGCAGCGGCATCACGGGCGTCAGTACCTGCATGGCGTCCGGCAGCGTGGCCAGTTCGCGCAGCGCGTGCACGCGACTCTCGTCGAGCGTGGGCGCCGCAAGCCGCGCGCCCGCGACCATGACCGGCTGCAACAGCGGCGTTCCGTCGAGGCGCTCGCCGTCCAGACCGATGCAATCGCCGGCGATCCGCCCGTCCGGGCCGTATCGCCGGAACACCTGCTTGCGGCCCGGCAGTGTCGCCTTGCCCTCCGAGCGCTTGCAGCGCGTCCGGCCCGCGTACTCGACCAGCTTGTACGCGCAATCGAGATACGGCGCATCCGCCGACGTGCCCATCTGCGTGCCGATCCCGAAACCGTCGATCGGCGCGTGCTCACGGACCAGCGCCTGCAACCGGTGTTCGTCGAGATTGCCGCTCGCGAAGATCGTGGCGTCGGTAAGGCCGCCGCGGTCGAGGATCGCGCGAACGTTGCGCGCATGCGCCGCGAGATCGCCGCTGTCGATCCGCACGCCCTTGATGCGGACGCCGTCGCGCGCGAGCCGTGGCGCGAGTTCGACCACCTTGTACGCCGCGCGCTCCGTGTCGTACGTGTCGATCAGCAGCAACGCGTTATCCGGCTGCGATCGCGCGAAGTGTTCGAACGCGAGCGCTTCGTCGTCGTGTGCCTGCACGTATGAATGCGCCATCGTGCCGTAAACGGGAATGCCATAGCGCAAGCCGGCAAGCAGTGTCGCCGTCCCGGAAAAACCCGCCAGATAGCTGGCACGCGCCGACAGCATCGCCGCCTCCGCACCATGCGTGCGCCGCAGGCCGAAGTCGACCAGCAACCTGCCGTGCGCGACGCGCGTCGAGCGTGCGGCCTTGCTTGCGGTCAGCGTCGCATAGTGGAGCAGGTTCATCACCCGGCTCTCGACGAACTGCGCCTCGCGAAGCGGCGCCGTGATCCGCAGGACCGGTTCGTCGGCAAAGAACACCGTGCCTTCCGGCATCGCATCGACCGTGCCCGTAAAGCGGAATCCGGCGAGCGATGCAAGAAAGTCCGCGCGAAGGCGCCCGGTTCCGGCCAGTTGCTCCAGTGCGGCGGGCGGGAAGCACAGGCGCTCCAGATAATCGAGCACGGGCGCGAGCCCCGCCGCCAGCAGGTATGCGCGGTGCCCGGGCAACGCCCGCACGAAGAATTCGAAGCTCGCCGCGTCGTTCATGCCGGCATCGAAGCCGGCCTGCATCATCGTCAGCTCATACCAATCCGTGAGCAACACGTCGTCGACGTTCGCCTCCTGCAAGGATCCGTTCATCATGCCCCTCCCGCGCGGCAGGTCGCGTCGATGCCGGCCACCATGTCGGCACACCCAGCATAGGGTGCCGTCCGGCGCCCGAATTGCGCGAGATCAAGGAGCGGCGTTCGAACACGCCGCCATCGAACAGGCACGCGCCGGGTGCCGGAAACATCGCACCGGGTCGTGAAATCAGGATCGTGTTCGCGCGGCACGAACGGTTGGACGGACTGCCTCCCGGATGCCCGCCGACGATGCGCGGAACGCCGCCTTGCGGGGTTCGTGTCGACAGCGCTGGCGATCGCAAGCACGCGATGAGCGCGGTCGGCGTTCGGAAGGTGAACGTGTCCGATTTCTTCGGATCGACACGGGCCATGCCGCCACCTGAAGCCTCCAGCGCCGCTTCGCGCGCGGCCGCCACGGGCACGCCGCGACGGAACGCGGCGCACGCCGGATCAGTCGCGTTGCTTCTCCTCGAAATACGGCTGACGCGCCGCCACGAGGCGCAATTCGTCGAGCAGCGCCGCGGCCACGCGAAGCAGATCGTCGAGCGAGACGATACCGACCAGTTCGCCGTCGTCGCCGACGACCGGCAGCCGGCGCACGCCGTGCTGACGCATCCGCTTCGCGAGCAGCCAGACATCGTCGTCGACATCCGCGACGGCGACGGGCGCGGACATGATGTCGCCGACGAACAGCGCGTCGGCCTCCGCGTCGGGGCTGACCACGGCGAGCACGATGTCCCGGTCGGTCACCATGCCGATCGGCTTGCATCGTCCGTCCTGTTCATGGACGACGACCAGGTCGCCGGCATGCGCGTCACGCATCCTGGCGGCTGCCTCGACGACGGTCGTTCGTGCGGGACACGTCGCGACATCGCGGGTACAGAGCATCGCAGCATTCATGTTCGTTCTCCCGGTCAGGGCGAAGCGGATCATCGGCGCGTGACGCGATCGGCTCCCGTCGCCATGAGCGCCCGTTCGCATCCGGTGAAAACAACGGTAAATCCGGCCGCGCAACCGGAAATTGATGCAGGTCAGCGCGGTGCGCCGTGCGGTGTTCCGCGCAATGCCGTGGCCGTCCGGCGCGCGGCCGTGAAGCCGGCGTTGCCATCGCGGCCGGGGCGATCGCACGCGGCGAAGCGCGACACGATCCGGCAGCCGTCGTCCGACAAGCGCGCGGGGGCCTCCACAAGCGACGCGGTATCGAGTCGCACGAGGCCGCGATCGACCAGACAGCGAAGGTCGGCGGGGTCGCCCGGCTGGCATCGCGGCTCGCTGGCGAGCACCATCAGGATCGCGATCTCGTGGGGACTCAGCAGCCGGTCGCCGTCGGCGTCGACCGGACGATTCCGGTGTGGCGCGACGGGCGGCGTGATGATCCGGGGATTCGACGTGTGCGCAAACAGGGAAGGCATGATGGAGGCCCGTATCATGAACGTGAAGACGCAGACGGCACGGCGCATGCCGGTCCCCGATCGTGAGCGACACGCGCAAACGTTTATCTTCGCTCCTGCAGCGCAAGCGGTCTTGACGCAGGTCAGCAAGCGCACGCACGCGCCCCCCACTATCTGCGATTCATCTGACGCGATGCCATCCGGAGATCCGCTTTGCTTGCCTGTCAGGAACACGTCAATCTGATCGTTTAGCCTTTGGTCGCAGGATCGGAACGCCACGGTGGCGTACGTATCTTCACGTCGGCCGTTCGGACTCCCGCTCACGGTCGCACGTCGTCCATATCGCGCTCCGCATCATCCCGTTTTCTTCCGAGAGACCGAACGTCGTATCCGGCTTGCATGAAATCAATGCGTCACTGACAGCCGGAATCCACCATGAATCACCGTCCTGAAGAGATCCATTCATGAACTGGTACTACGAAGTCGAACGCGAGCTCGCCCACATCGAAGGATCCATTCGACTGCTCGAACAGACGCGGGGCTACTTCCACAAGAAGACGTCGATCAGCGATCCCGCATACTGGCGTGCAAGACTGCACGCCGTGAGGGCGACGGCCGAACAGGACAAGACGCTGTTGCGCCGCGCCGACGAAATCCTCGCACGGCTCGATCGGTTCTGATCCGCTCGCGCCGTCCGCTTGCATTCCCGATACGTAACGAGTCGGACGATTCGGGCAAGATCAGCGCGGCACACGGGACGTGCCTCGATCAATCCGGCGAAGCCCCCGCACGGCGCGCACCATCGAGTGCGGATCGGCCCGAACCATCGGGCCTGATCGCCATCAACGCGCCGCCGCGGCATCGCTCATGGATTGCAAGGAAGCGCGCGGGACGATTCGCATCGCGAAACAGGTAGCCGACCAAGCCGAACGAAACCGAAGCACGCCACGCCTTGCTCATGCATCTTGGCGGCAACCCGGGAGGCCGGGCGCGCTACGTCGCGTCGCTCGGCTCCGGGATCCCCTGGTTCGGCCAGGGCCTCGCGCCGTCGTCAGGCCGGCGTCCGGCGCGGGCCGCACCGGTCGAGTGATCGCCGTTCACGCACGGCAAGCCGTCGAGCGATCGACCGGACAAAACGCGCGAGTTTGCGGGACGCCAGACCGTGACCGATATCGCGCGCGGAAATCGCGCAGGTCGCGATCGGTCGTTGCCGTGCCAGCGCCTGCATCTGTCCGAATGCCGTCAGGTCGCCACGCAGGCCCATCGTGCAGAAGAATGCGGTCGCGTGCAGTTCGTGCCCGTGACGGGCGAGCCAGGTCGACACCGGCGTCGAGGCGCGCCCGGCCCAGATCGGCGTGCCGAGCACGACCACGTCGTAGGCCGACGGGGACGAGACCGTCGGCCGCAGCTCCGCCGCGCGCTGGCGGATCACGTCGGCAAGCGAACGCAGATAACCGATGGCCCCCGCCCGCCGTCGATCGTCGAGCTCCCGCAACCGTTCGCAATCCGCGCCGAGTGCCGCTGCAAGCCGGCGCGCCAGCCCCGCCGTCGTTTCGCTGCGCGAGTAGAAAACGACGAGCATGCGTCGAGAAGCATCCATGGTCCGCTCCGTGCTCCCGCCCAGGATCCGACGGTCAGTTTAGGCACCGGCGGTCGAGCCGACGCTGATGCAGGTCAACCCGCCGCCGTGCAATCCGGCGACAGTAGACTTGTCCGAATCCCCGGCGGCTTCTCGTCCATGCGCGATGTGGTATGACCTGATTGAACAGCAACGGCAATGGTGGCGTACGTGGGACGCGGCCGCGCGGTTCGCGCGCGGTCTCTGGCCCGGTGTGGCGACGGCGTGTTACGCCGATCTGGTCGAGCCCCTGCTCGACCTGCATGCCGGTCCGCCGCGGTTCGCGATCGATTCGATCGCCCTGGACGGCCGACGTGTCGACGTCGACGAAACGATCGTCGCGCACACGCCATTCTGCTCGCTGCGCCGCTTTGCTCGCGCCGGCGCACCGCGCATGATTCTTCTGTGCGTGCCGCTGGCCGGCCATGCGGCCGTGATGATGCGGGAAACGGTCGAGACGCTGCTGGCCGATGGTGACGTCTGCATCACCGACTGGATCGATGCGCGCGACGTGCCGCCGGACGCGGGTCGATTCGGCCTCGACGAATACGTGGCGATGCTCGACGGCTTCATCGATACGCTGCTGGCCGACGCACGGCCCCTTCACGTCGTCGCCGTCTGCCAGGCGACGGTTCCGTCGCTCGGCGCGCTTGCGCTGCGCGCGCAACGCGGGGCCGTCCCGCCGGGAAGCCTGACACTGATCGGCGGCCCGCTCGATGCGCGGATCAACCCGGGCGCGCTCGGGATGGCGGCTCGCTCGCATTCCCTCGCATGGTGCCGCGCCACGTTGATCGACACGGTTCCGCCCGGCTTCGCCGGACACGGGCGACAGGTTTTTCCGGCCTATCTGCAACGCGCCGAGATCTCGCTCGCGTATCCGCAGCACTACATGACGCTGGTCGATCGCTATCGACGTGCGGTGACGGAGGGCGATGCCGACGCACTCGCGCAGGCGCGCCATGCACTACGCGAATACCTGACGCTCCTCGACATGCCCGCCGAGTACTTCCTCGACACCGTCGACATCGTGTTCCAGCGTACCTGCCTCGCAAACGGCACCTGGTTCGTCCGAGGTCAGCGTGTCGACCCCGCCGCGCTGCGCGCCATCCTGCTGCTGACCGTCGAAGGCACGCACGATGCCGTCACCGGCGCGGGACAGACCCATGCCGCGCAGGCCATGTGCAGCGGCCTTGCACCGGACGCGCGGCAGATCGTCGACGTCGAGGATTGCGACCACTACGGGCTGTTCACGGGTGAGCGCTGGCGCACCGTCGTTCATCCCGCGCTGCAGGCCGCGTTTGCCCGCGCCGAACGCGGCCGGCGGTGCGCGTGCGCGGCGCAGCGTGACGTGACGTCGTCCAGCTGAACCGGCATGATCGCGCGCCCGGGCGCCGCGCCGTTCAGGCCGGCGGCGTTTGCGCGTCGCGCGCTGCCTGTTCCGCGGCCGCCACGCGACGCTTGACCCCGATGAAGCTGTCGGGGCTCACGGAAACCGAGTCGATGCCGCAGGCGACGAGGAAATCGACGAATTCCGGATGATCGCTCGGCGCCTGGCCGCACAGTCCGACCTTCGCCCCGGCATCGTGCGCGGAGGCGATCACGCGGGCAATCATCCACTTCACCGCTTCGTTGCGCTCGTCGAACAGGCCGGCCAGCTCCGCCGAGTCGCGGTCGACCCCGAGCGTGAGTTGGGTCAGGTCGTTGCTGCCGATCGAAAACCCGTCAAAGCGCTTCGCGAACGCGCTCGCCAGAATGACGTTCGACGGGATCTCGCACATCACGTAGATCTGCAGGCCGTGTTCGCCGCGCTTCAGGCCGTTCCCGGCCAGCACCTCGAGCACGCGGTCCGCCTCGTCGGGCGTACGGCAGAACGGGATCATCACGATCACGTTCCTGAACCCCATGTCGTTGCGCAGCCGCGCGATCGCCCGGCATTCGAGCGCAAACCCGTCGAGGTAGCGCGGCGAGTAGTAGCGCGACGCACCACGAAATCCGAGCATCGGATTCTCTTCGTGCGGTTCGAACTGCGCGCCGCCGACGAGGTGCGCGTATTCGTTCGTCTTGAAGTCGCTCATGCGGACGATGACCGGTGCGGGATGGCAGACCGCCGCGATGCGCGCGAGGCCGCGCGCCAGCCGGTCAACGAAATAGTCCGCCGGATCGTCGTAGCCCGCCGTCAGCGCCGCGATGGCGCGCTTCGCCCGCTCGTCCTGCAAGGCGTCGTAGCGGGCCAGCGCCATCGGATGCACCTTGATGTGGTTGCTGATCACGAACTCCATGCGCGCAAGTCCGATGCCGTCGGCCGGCAGGCGCCACCACCTGAAAGCCGCGGCCGGGTTCGCGAGGTTCAGCATGACCCGCGTGCGGGTGGTCGCCAGGTCGGCCAGGTCGATCGCTTCCACGTCGTATTGCGCGATGCCTTCGTAAACGAAGCCTGCCTCGCCCTCCGCGCACGACACCGTCACTTCCTGCTGGTCGTGCAGCACGTTCGTCGCATTGCCGGTGCCGACGATCGCCGGCAACCCCAGCTCGCGGCTCACGATCGCGGCATGCGACGTGCGGCCCCCGTGGTCGGTGATGATCGCGGCGGCGCGACGCATGACCGGCAGCCAGTCCGGATCCGTCGTGCGCGTCACGAGCACCGCACCGTCGACGAAGCGCGCCATGTCGCGCGGGCTGTCGATCACGCACACGCTGCCTGCCGCGACGGCCTCTCCGACACTGACGCCGGTGAGCAGCTTCCGGCCGGTCTGGCCGAGCCGGTAGGTCTTCACGGCGCTGGCTTCACGCCGGGACTGCACCGTTTCGGGACGTGCCTGAACAACGAACAGTTCACCGCTGACGCCGTCCTTCGCCCACTCGATATCCATCGGCTGGCCATAGTGCGTTTCGATCGCGCAGGCCCAGTGCGCAAGCGCCAGGATGTCGCGATCCGTCAGGACGAACGCGGCACGCTCGGCTTTCGACGTCGGTACGTTGCGGGTCGGCGCATCCTCGTCGCGCGCATAGATCAGCTTTCGCGCCTTGCCGCCGAGCGTCTTGCCGATGACGGGGCTGCATGCGGGATCGCCGAGCAGGGGCTTGAACACTTCATATTCGTCGGGATCGACGATGCCCTGCACCACGTTCTCGCCCAGCCCCCATGCGGCACTGATCAGCACCACCTTGTCAAAGCCCGTTTCCGTGTCGAGCGAGAACATCACGCCGGCCGCGCCGACATCCGAACGTACCATCCGCTGCACGCCGATCGACAGCGCGACACGCAGATGATCGAAGCCCTTTTCTTCCCGGTACGCAATCGCGCGGTCGGTGAACAGCGATGCGTAGCACCGGCGGCAGGCAGCGAGCAACGCGCGCTCGCCGCGCACGTTCAGGTAGGTTTCCTGCTGCCCCGCGAAGCTCGCGTCGGGAAGATCCTCGGCAGTCGCACTCGAGCGCACGGCGACGTCGACGTCGGGTCGCCCCGACTGGCGGCACAGTTGCCGATACGCGTCCCGAATCGCATCGGCGATGTCGTCGGGCCAGTCGCCGTGAAGGATCGCCTGCCGGATCGCCGCGCCGGCATCGGCGAGCGGCATCTTCCTGGCGACGAACGCGTCGAGCGTGCTGCCGATGGTCTGCCTCAATCCGTTCGCATCGATGAACCGCCAGTAGGCATCCGCGGTCGATGCGAAGCCGGGCGGCACGCTCACGCCCTGTGCGGACAGGTTGCCGATCAGTTCGCCCAGCGATGCATTCTTTCCGCCGACGCTCGGCACATCGCCGCGCCGCAGGTCGTCAAACCAGACGATCAATGCCTTCCCGTGATCCATGATGCGCCCTCCGGTCGTCGCAGCCAGGCCACGCGCGAGTCACGCACGTCGCCGGCAATCGCCGGCACGGGCTGCCGGACACGTCCATCCTGGCTCCATGCCGCGCCGCCGGCGTGACCTGCGTCAAGAACGGGCGCCGACACGGGCAATGCGCTGTCCGGCGCGCGATTCGTCTGCGCTTGACGTCCGTCAACGGATCACGTCGCTCGTCCCGTACGCTCTCGATCAGGGGCATATCGATCGCGCCTGGCCAACGACAGGATTCCGGACATGGATTGCATGCATCTCGCCAGATCGTCCGCCTTGGCAGCCGCCGCTGCCTGGGCCGGTTTCGTGGTACCGCTTCATGCGCAGGAACCGGGTTCGCCGGCCGCTGTCACGCCGTCATCGGCTGCCGCGGCGCCGTCGGAAACAACGGAGAGTGAATCACCCGCTTCCGCGTCGAACCCCCGCAACGTCGCCTTCGGCAAGACACGCGCGCAGGTCAGGCGAGAGCTGGAGCAGGCGCAGCGGGTGGGCGAGATCAAGCGCATCGACCGGTTCTTCGGCCGCGGCAGTTGATCGCCATCGCGCCGGCACCTGCAATGCGCTGAGCGTATCGAAAAGGACGATCGCCGATGCGGGTCGGCGGGTATCGCAAGAGTCGTCGCGATCGCGGTGTTGTGGGCTTGCACCGTCGCGTCTGAACGATTTGCAGTGCGTATCTATCACGCACTGGTCCACGTAAATTGACTGACGGTGTGTCCGACTAACATTCGTGTCGACCACGCACGTGCTTCCCCATCACACGCCATAGCAGTAGCCTGTCGACCAACATCTAACGCCGCTCTCATCATGAAAGTTAGCCTCCGATAGAAGGGCGAAGTGGCCGCTTATGCAAATCTGAGGGTCATCGCCGAAAGTTCCTGGACCTGAAAAAAGCCCGGAGCTGTGGGGTCGAGACGGCCCCCTCCCTCCAGACTCTCAAGCCAATATCCCGCGATGACGCGCTGCAGCTGCACCCCTTTTTGAAATATCGAAATAGCATGCTGTATCGTTATCGCTTGACCAGCGATGACGCGACTACCCGATGACGCATTCTCAATTTGCAATTCCGCGCCATCCTGCGCGTTTCGATGGTTCCCCTCGTGGAAAAAGAACATTTCCGGCTGATCGAGGGGGGCAAATTCAACGCTCGAATCGTCCTTTCCGATCCGCCCCGAACCGGACACGTGCTCCGCAGGTAGATATCCCACAACGGCAACGTGGCACAGTTTTGCCAACGTCGACAATTGAGGAGCGTCGATTTTGCCGGACAGGTAAGGAATCTGAGCCGACAATCCGGAAAATGCAGCACAGACAAGCGCCTCGCGGCGCCGCCCCTGATTTTCCAGTCGTTCGATCCATTCCGGAACGACGGGCGGAGGCAAAACGGTCATGGCGCGATAAAAGAGTTCGGGGCAATCCAGATCCGTCCACTGAGCCCGCCAAAGCCGGTCGAGTGCGGCCGCGCCCTCGAGCCGGAGCAGCGCCATGAACGCCGCGGACCTTACTGCGCGGTCTTGATGCTCGAGCAGAATCGTCATGTCGCCCGCAAAGCGCTTCAATCCGAACTGGCGAACCGCATTGGCAATCGCGGTCACGACCGCCGACGCCGAATCCCGCGGCGTGGAAGCAATGACGGCATCAGCCTCTTCGGACGTTGCTGCGGCGTTCAGTCGGCATATGACGTCGAAATCGTTATCGAGCCCGGCGAGCCTGAATTCACCGATCCGATACCAGGCAGGCCCGATCCATTTTGCGATTTTTTCCATCAATGGGTAGCGCGGCACCTGATCGTCCAACCATGTCCGATATTCTTCGAGCCGCCCCCGATCGCCTCCTGCGAACGCAACGATACCCGCTGCAAACAACATCCCCGGCGTGGCCCCTTGAGTGTCGATGCAATTTCTGATGCATCGCCACGCGGTCGCTTCGCGCAATGTCAGACCTCTCAAGTGACCGAGCAGGCGCCTGTCCATTCGAACGAAATCGTCGAGCGTAAAATCGGACAAGAGCGAAGCCCGCTCACGGACGCGGTCCAGATGCACGATTTCCTCGAGGTGTTCCGTACAGAAACGCTCGGAAAACAGTTCGTTGCTATCCGACATGGCATCAGGTCACCGTCAGTCGACGGATCTTTCGCCCGTCTCGATGAATTCTCGATAAATAGCCGACGAGTGCATCGAAACACGCCGGATCGACTCTGAATACGTAGTCGAAACTCGAAGCAATCGTATGCGAATCATACTGATAGGTGCCGCTCGCGAACGTTCCCGCGTTCGCGGGATCGACGCCCGGCGGAGCGAAGCCGCTCCGGGCGACAACGTTCGCCCATGTCTCGATCGCGGCACATATCGGGGTTGCGGCCTCTTTGGTGAGGGGCTGATCGAACTCGATTTGTACTTCACACCCGCGAATCGAATCACGCCCGTCGAGCTTCTGCACGAACGCAAATGGCGCATCAACCGGGGGGCGAGGCCATTCCCCCTGATCCACGACAAGCTCCCGCTCGACCGCATTCGCGTCAGGTTCTTCAATGTGCACGATGCTGGAGCGAATGCCCATCGCCGCCAGTAGATTGGTCGCGACCCGCCACTGCCATGCCGGCAGATGATCCGTGGCAACGCGCCAACGTTGCGTTTCGCCCGCTGGATCCCACGTCGACGACACGACCTTCGCCGATGCCCGGCGATGCTCGCGAGCATCGCTCACATAAAAGCCAAGATCGATGTACCCGGCAAATAACGGCAACGGATCGGACATGACCAGATCGGAAGTCTCGAGCGAGGTCCCTTCTGCATTCTTTTCGAGATATGCGACGCCCATGCCGCGTCCCGTGATATCGACTCGCATCACGCATACCTCGTCAATGATTCGATCGATCGAAGACATCGAGCCATTCCTGCACCCCGTGCTGCCGAAACTCCCACGGCAGCAGGCCGCCATCCACCGAATCGAGCCTGACCGGTCGCACCAGTTTTGCCACATGACCGTACGCAGCAACGTAATCGTCGCGAGAGGTGTCTCCGAGCTGCGGCTCCGGCGTGGCCTGCAGGCACACACCATGTTTGAGCCGGCGCAAACGCACCGCTGTTCCGGCAATGTGTTCCTCGATCCCGGAAATTCCGCCGATCCAGTCGACCTGATTCTCGCTCAGGAAGGTCAACCAGTTCGCCCGTTTCAGATAGGGACGCGCAATGGCTGCCTGATGCCGCTCCGTGAACTCGGGGTCGCGCTGCCGCAACTTGTTGCCAACGCCGACCATGACGCTCGCGACATCGAAACCAGGATATCGCTGCATCAACGCGGCTACCCGATTGCGGGTTTCCGTATCCAGATCGGGGGATGGAAAATTGATGGGAAAGTTGAGTCCAAATCCACAGGATCCCGAAATAAAGCGTCTGTTCGCCACGATATCGAATTCGCACAGCCAGTCTGCGACACGATTGCCGGTCACCAGCGGATGGTCGAGCGGCAACGTCAAATTGAGGATCGTGTGCATCGGGAGCGACCGCCGCTCGGTCGCACGCCATTGCTTGAGTTCGTCAGCCGACGGTTCGACATACGGACGATGGGCGAAGTCGATTCGCAGGCTGCTGGCCGTCGCCCCCGCATCGGCGCCATTTTCCATCAAGCAATAGAATTTCTTCGGAAAAGGGACGGGGTTTTCGCACCAGGTCTTGACGAGACTTTCCGCCCGCTTGTTGATGGGTTTCCAGCGTCCGTCGCCGGTGTTGTAGTGCGTCAGGCGATCGCCCAATGCTTCCCGCGCGCGCCTGTAGAAATCGAAGATTTCAGTACCTTCGTCGAACTCCATCGCCCACTCGAACAACAGGCACGGACTGATCAAAGCGACATCGGCGCTTTCGAAGCCAAGATTCATTGCGTCTTGCATCACGCTCCTCACGGAATGACAAACTCCGGCACCATCCCGCCTGCTCCACCCAGGCCGAGAGACGGCACCCCATTGGGAAATTCCAAAAGAGGCATGCCATACATCCCCATGCCCGGAACGGGAACCTGCTTCAGCACCTCTTCCTGCTGAACCTTGGTTCCCTTTCCGCAACCACATTTCTCAGGGTCCAGACTCGGATCCTCACCGGAGTATGGATTACGTCCGCCGTTCTCCTGCTCGTTGATCGTGTTGTAATCCTGACGCTGCAAATTACCATTGCCTGCACCTGGGTTCGTTCGCCAGGTATCCACGGTTCCATCGGAGCGCGTGAACTTCAGATCGAGCACGCTCGTTTTTCCGCCGTTGGTTACCGTGAGGTCCGGAAAGCGCATCTGTTCGGTCGCCCCTTTCAGGAAACTGTTGAGCAGGTGCTGCCAACTGGAATAGTTGCTGTTCCAGCTGCCATCGGGGCGTTGCCCCCAAGGCTTCTGGGACTCGATATCCATGTCCTTGTTGCCGGTTGCGTCCTTGTACTTGTCCCATGCTTCCTGGAAGCATTTTTCCTTATCCGACATCTTTGGCATATGAAATTCTCCTGCATCAGGCGGTTATCCCGCCCGTCGGCACTTCCTTGATCTTGACGAAGTCGCCACCATCATTCCCCGCATCGCACCAGCAAAAAATGCGGCATAGAATTCCGCCCTGGTCGAGCAGATTCGACTGGACCTCGGCCGGCGTATTGGTATTCGGGTTATTGCCATTCATCATCATGGGATCGGAAAGCCTCGCGACGTTGCGCCCTTCGATCTTGACGTCGTAGCTGTAGTTCGTAAATTTCGCCCATCCGCGATTGACGCCAGACACGACGCCGCCTCCCACACCAGGCTCGTCGCCATAACTGGGCTTGAACTCCGACTCCTTCAGCGCAGCGGGAACGCCATTCGTACGAACGGTCTTCGATCCATTGACCAAATCGCGCGAAAACGCAACATTCGTATAAGGCACCACACCGGCGCCCGGCGTCTTGCAAAAGTCCGGCGCCGCGCAGGTAGCGATTCCCCCGCTTTTCGAATGAACATTGGTCAGCTTGTTGACGATCACTGTAGATGCCACGGTGCCTCCCCGTCATGAGAACCCATACGCTCAAGCAGGCAGGCTGCGCGAGACAGCCTGGTATCCGATGCGGAAAAAACCAGCGAACGCCGTCGCGGCATCACGATATCCGTGAGTTCATCGTGCGCCAACATACACAGCATTGCGGCAGACGCCGCCCCGGTATCGCCCCAAATCTCCGCCGGGTGGCTGATATCGAGCGGGTGCGCAAACTGGCGGCCGTTACGCAGAAACGCGAAATCCCATTCGGCACTGCGCCAGGTCTCGCCAGTCAAATCGCCATAGCAATTGTCCACCTGGATGTCGGTGGACAAGCACTGCGAGATTGCGGCCGTCAGTCCGTCGCCGCGCGACGCCTGATCGGCATACCACGGCATGGTTTCCGTAGCGAGACCAACGGCGCGCAATGCGACACGCGTCGTGTTCTCCGCTGACGCTCGCCCCACGTCCGCGCGCAGAAGAGCAAAAGCCGCACCCTCACCGGGAACCATGCCGAACGGATTGTCCTGGTGCTTGAGTCGGTCGGTATCGTCGAGCCAGTGCAGATAATTCATATCGAGCGGCGAGTCGACTCCGCCAACGAAGCAAAAATCCGCCTCTCCAGCCTTCAAGATGTCGACCGACCTGGCCAGACCCGCGATAAAACCCGTATGACCGCTGCAAAAAAATCGACTCCCGCTACGTGAAAATTGCGGCATCGATTTGCAGATTTCGCCAGCGACGGACGCGATATCCGCGTGCGGCAAACCGGGACGCTCGGGCGGGAGCGAAAGCAGCACCGGAATGGGCCTTGCCGGCATCCCGGCGGATGCGTCCAGAATGTGCCCATGACGGGCCAATAAATCGTCCAGCGCCCGGCGAGCCAGCTCCGTCATTCGCGATACACAGGTCGCATCCTCACTCAGACAATCGAGCTTCGCGAGCGCAATGGCGCCGCCCCTGCGGGCATACGGGTAGCGTTTGTGTCGCGCGATGCGCGACACGCTCGACAGTACGGCGTTGCAAGATTCGGCAGCGGACAAGCCCACCGACGTACACGCACCGAATCCGCTCACCACGATCGGGCTGTCAAACTCCATAGAACCTCCCGGTATGCAGATCCCGCTTGGTATCGACATACGTGACCTGTACACGACGAGCATCACGCCCGCATGCCAGGACGCTGCGCCACACCATCACCAATCGACTGTCGTCCGGCTCGACTATCACGCGATCCAGGTGTGCGTGTTGACGAATCGTCCGGCCGCCTATTGTCGTCAACAGGTTGAAATGCACGCGAGGTAGCCGAAATGTCATTTTCGCCGACGGCGTCAGGTGGGCAAGCACGACACGTTCGCCGCCTCTTAACGGAACTGCGGTCGCCATGCCCGGCGAGGCCGAGTTGAAGAATGCGACATCGAAATCGTCCGGAACCAGCGGTGCGCGCGTCGTGATCCACTGTTCATCAGTTGTACCGCTGAAGCGTGCACGCGCCGGCCACAGCGGCGGGATCGCATTCATCCCGGCCGGCGCAGGTCGATCTTTCCACGATTTGATCAGATGGCGCGGATCCTCGATATGGGGCAGCTTGCCGTCGCGCGCGTCGTCCCGGTCCACAAAGAATCCCATGCCCAGCGGATTGTCGGAGAATCCGTCCTTTTGCCGCGAACTCGTTCCGCCGTAGGCGAATTCGTACCGTAACGGCCAGCGCGAAAACAATTCGGGATCCGTCATACGCAGTCCGAATAACCCAGAATCCCAACGACGCGCGCCGAACACCCTGATGACTCGATGTATCGACCCGATCGAGATGCCGACATCGAGCTCACGCAACGGTTCATCTTCGGGTGCGTATGCCGAACCGTTGACCATGATGGCGCTCCCCGGATGCGCGAACACGATTTCGGCGTCTCGCCTCAGGGTCGAGTGCCCCGGCTCTCCGAAATACTCCGGATGCGTTTTCACTGGCTCTTGCTGCTTCGATAGCGACAGCGTACCGTCAGCGTGCAGATCATACGTTGCCTTGACAACCACGACCCACAGGTGCCCACCATGTCGGTCGAACTGCACTGCTCGTTCCGCAGCGAACGGCGTCACATTTTGCAGTTGCAACATGTCGCTTTCAGTTCAGCTCGACAACCGATCCACGCAACCGGAGCGTACCTTCAGCATAGGTCGCTACATTCGTCCCGCGAACGATGACGCGTCCGTCCTTGTTCAACGTGAGACTTGCCTGGCCGCACTTCAGCGTCATCGCTTCGGCCGCTTCAACGCATACGTGCGATGCTTCCGTGGTCGCAGAGATAGCCGGCGTGATGGCGTGAACGGCGGCCCTCGCCTCGGCTTGATTTCTTGTTCCGTGCCGGCGCAGAAGGCCCATGAGGATAGGTTGCGCCGGGTCACCCTGCACGAATGCCAATACCACTTCGCGCCCGACGTCTGCCGCAACGACACTCGTGGCGCAAATCGCGGCAAGTGGGGATTGGTACGGGTTATCGGGGTAGTCGATCCAGACACCATGATTCGAATCGACCTTGGCTATGGTTCCGAGAACCAGCTCAGCCGTCCGTTGGGTCGGCGGTGCAACACTCAGTGCGGCAATATGTTCTGCGACTCCCATCTCGGCCCCCTAAGAATTGATATCGACGTTATTTCCGCTGATTCTCACAGGGCCCGAACCATCGATGGAAAGTGTGGCCCCGCTGATCGAGATGTTCCCGTTGCTCTCGAGCGTGATGCGCGCCTTGCCAACCTTGATCTCGAGCCGATCCCCGGCGCTGATCGACCAGGTCTTGCCGACAACCGTATTTTTCGACAGACCGACTTCCTCTGCCTGAGCGAGACCTACTGCCGTGTTCATCGCTCCGGCAACCGTGACGGTGACCTGCGGTGGAATTTTGTAGCCAGTCAGGCAGTGAGTCTCGCGTCGATATTATCGGAATCCAGCCAGGCTCGACGGACCGTGGCGGGAGGTTGATAGCGATGTGCGCTATGGGGCCGGCGCTCGTTGTAGAACTGTCGCCAGCGTT
>NZ_QOBB01000151.1:0-18391 GCF_024704855.1 Burkholderia sp. HAN2018
GCCGCGGAGGTCGGCAATCGGCGTGGTTGCGCCGCCGCAGCCGGCGCTGACCGGCGGCGCGGCCGCGGCGGGCCTGGCGAGGAGGGCGAAGAGGACGACGAACGCTGCAACGGCAGGCGGCGAAAGCAGGCGTGACATGGGGCGGTCCACAGGAACAAAATCCGACGATTCGGGAAAGCATCTTGACGGCAAAATGTCAGGAAGCGGCCAAATTGGCCGTCCGGCCAGTGTGCCGATCGGTCGACGATGCAAGGCGCACGGCGGCTGTTACGCTTTTGCATCGGCGGCGCATCCCGATCGCGCAGCACACGCTGCCGCGCCCCGTTCCCACAGGAGAAATCCATGTCTTACATGCTGTTGATTGTCGAGCCGACCGACCAGCGCGCCGAGCGCACGCTCGACGAAGGCCAGGCGCTATACGCGCGGATGGTCGATTTCGCCGAGACGCTGAAGGCGCGCGGCGTGCTGCGCGGTGTCGAGTCGCTGGAGCGTTCCGAGCGGGGCACGCGCGTGCAGGTGCGCGACGGCGAGACGCGCCTGCTCGACGGCCCGTTCGCGGAGGTGAAGGAGATGGTCGGCGGCTTCTTCCTCGTCGACGTCGACACCCGCGAGGAAGCGATCGAGATCGCGCGCCAGTGCCCGGCCGCGCAGTGGTGCACGGTCGAGGTGCGCGCGGTCGGCCCGTGCTTCCTGTGAGTGCCGCGACTCGGTATTTACCCTGATTGGTTGCGGAACGTGTCGATCCGGGCGTCTTCCGGCCGTCGTCCGGATAAGGCGCCGCCGAACGGGCGCCGCCTTCCACCGATGACAAGGAGTAAACGATGCGATTCATGATCATGATCCGGGCGAACGCCGTCAGCGAATCCGACGCGTTGCCGGACAACCGGCTGGTCGAAGCCATGACCGTCTACCACGAGGAACTGGCCAAGGCCGGCGTGCTGCTCGACGCGAACGGGCTGAGGCCGAGCGCGCGCGGCTGGCGCGTGCGCTACACGGGCGGCAAGGGCACGGTGATCGACGGCCCGTTCGCCGAAACGAAGGAGCTGATCGCCGGCTATACGCTGATCCAGGTGCGTTCGCGCGACGAGGCGCTCGAATGGACGCGCCGGTTCCCCGCGCCGTTCGGCGCCGAAATGGATTGCGAGATCGAGGTGCGGCCGCTGTTCGAGCTCGACGACCTCACCCCGAGCGACGCGGTCGAGCGGTTCCGCGATCTCCACGTCGGCCGCACCCAGGCCTGAATCCACCCGAATCCAAGTTCACCGGAGCATCCGTCATGCACAAGATGGTTTTCATCAACCTGCCCGTGGCCGACCTGCCGCGCGCGAAGACGTTCTACCAGGCACTCGGTTTCGAGGTCGTGCCGGCCTATACCAACGAACAGGCCGCCTGCATCAAGATCAGCGACACGATTTTCGCGATGCTGCTCGTGCGGCCGTTTTTCCAGACCTTCACCGGCAAGACCATCGTCGATCCGGCGACGCAGGTGCAGGCACTGACGTGCCTGTCGTGCGACAGCCGCGCGGAGGTCGACGCGATCGTCGCGAAGGCGCTCGCGGCCGGCGGGTCCGCGCCGCAGGCGCCGCGCGAGTATCCGAACATGTATGGCCACGGGTTCGACGATCCGGACGGCCATGCATGGGAGCTGATGGCCATGCCGCTGGATGCGTCCGCCCAGGGGCAGGCGTCGTGACGCTCGAGGCGACTCACCGTGCGATCGAAGCGGTCTGGCGGATCGAGGCGCCCAAGATCATCGCGCGCGCCGCGCGCGTGGTGCGCGACGTCGGCGTGGCCGAGGAGCTGGCGCAGGACACGCTCGTCGCGGCGCTCGAGCACTGGCCCGTCGACGGCGTGCCCGACAACCCGGCCGCGTGGCTGATGACGGCCGTGAAGCGCCGCGCGCTCGACCGGGTCCGGCAGGAGTCGCTCCACGCGGCGAAGCGCGACCAGCTCGGCCACGAGATGGACGCGCTCGAAGCGCATGTCGTGCCCGACATCGCGGATGCGCTCGCCGACGCGAGCGACGACGACATCGGCGACGATCTACTGCGGCTGATCTTCACGTCCTGCCACCCGGTGCTGTCGACCGATGCGCGTGTCGCGCTGACGCTGCGGCTGCTCGGCGGGCTGACGACGGGCGAGATCGCGCGCGCGTTCCTGACGCCCGAGCCGACGATCGCGCAGCGGATCGTGCGCGCCAAGCGAACGCTCGCGGCCGCGCACGTGCCGTTCGAGGTGCCGGCCGCCGATGCGCGGCCCGCGCGGCTCGCGTCGGTGCTCGAAGTGATCTATCTCGTGTTCAACGAAGGCCACGCGGCGACCGCGGGCGACGACTGGACGCGCCCGGCGCTGTGCGACGAGGCGCTGCGGCTCGGCCGCGTGCTGGCCGGGCTGGCACCGGACGAGAGCGAAGTGCTCGGGCTCGTCGCGCTGATGGAACTGCAGGCGTCGCGCATGCACGCGCGTACCGACGCGCAGGGCCGGCCCGTCCTGCTGCTCGACCAGGATCGCAGCCGCTGGGATCCGCTCTTGATCCGGCGCGGCCTCGCGGCGCTGGAGCAGGCGGCGAAGCTCGGCGGCGTGCGCGGGCCGTATGCGTTGCAGGCTGCGCTCGCCGCCTGCCATGCGCGTGCGCGGCAGGCGGCGGACACGGACTGGGCGCAGATCGTCGCGCTGTACGACGCGCTCGCCGAGGTTGCGCCGTCGCCCGTCGTCGAACTGAATCGCGCGGTGGCCGTCGGGATGGCGTTCGGGCCCGCTGCGGCGCTCGAACTCGTCGACGTGCTGCGCGACGATCCGGCGCTCGCGCGCTATCACTGGCTGCCGAGCGTGCGCGGCGATCTGCTCGCGAAGCTCGGCCGCGCCGACGAGGCGAAGATCGAGTTCCGGCGTGCGGCGGAACTGACCCGCAACGAGCGCGAGCGCGAATTGCTGCTGAAGCGTGCGACCGACGCGTGAGGCACGCGGCACGCACGCAGCACGCACACGCACACGCACACGCGAACGCGTACCCCGCACACCGTACCCCGCACACGCACACGCGAACGCGAACGCGAACGCGTACCCCGCACACCGTACCCCGTACCCCGTACCCCGCACACGCGTACCCCGCGCACCACCCCGCCGCGCAACGCGCCGACTATCGTCCGGATTGAAAAAGCCTATTGGGGGATGCGAACGCGAGCGCCTAGATTGAAGAGCACGATGCGCGCGCCGCGACGCGGCGCACGTATCGTTCCCCACATACCTGATCGGCCCGGCTTCGCACGCGGCCGCGCCGACTCGAACGGAGGCGCAAATGGCTCAACTCAAGGGCAGCAAAACCGAAGAGAACCTGAAGGCCGCATTCGCGGGCGAATCGCAGGCGAACCGGCGTTATCTGTATTTCGCTTCGAAGGCTGACGTCGAAGGCCAGAACGACGTCGCCGCGCTGTTCCGCTCGACCGCCGAAGGCGAAACCGGCCATGCGCACGGCCATCTCGAATACCTGGAAGCCGTCGGCGATCCGGCAACGGGCTTGCCGTTCGGTTCATCGCGACAGAATCTCGAATCGGCGATCGCCGGCGAAACGCACGAATACACGGACATGTATCCGGGCATGGCGAAGACGGCGCGCGACGAGGGCTTCGACGAAATCGCGAACTGGTTCGAGACGCTGGCGAAGGCCGAACGCAGCCACGCGAACCGCTATACGAAGGCGCTGGACAGTCTCGTCGACTGACGGGCCGCCGCGGGCCGCACGGCAGGCCGTGCGACCGGCAAGCGGCCGGCTGTTCGTTCATCGCTGCCCGCATCGCGCGGGCGGCGCTGGCGCGCATGCGCGCCACGCTGGAGCGCCCCATGCCCCACAAGGAAGGCAGTCTCGAAGCCCCGACCCGGCATCCGCTCGACTGGCAGTCCGACGCGTTCTACGACCAGGCCGCGATCGACGCGGAAATGACGCGCGTGTTCGACATCTGTGCCGGATGCCGGCGCTGCGTGTCGCTGTGTGGCGCGTTTCCGACGCTGTTCGACCTGGTCGACGACACGCCGATGGGCGATATCGAGGAAGTGCCGAAGGCGGCGTTCGGCAAGGTCGTCGACCAGTGCTACCTGTGCGACCTCTGCTACATGACGAAATGCCCGTACGTGCCGCCGCACGCATGGAACGTCGATTTCCCGCACCTGATGCTGCGCGGCAAGGCCGCGCGCTACAAGCGCGGCGAAGCGACGTTGCGCGACAAGGTGCTGTCGAACACCGACGCGCTCGGTCACTTTGCCGGCATTCCGATCGTCACGCAGGCGGTGAACGCGGTGAACCGTACGCCGCCCGCGCGTCATGCGCTCGAAGCGACGCTCGGCGTCGATCGCCATGCGTGGCTGCCGGAATTCGCGCCGCGCAAGTTCCGGCGCGCGGCGAAACCGTCGGACGGCCTGCCCGTGCGCGACGGCGAACGCACGCCCGGCAAGGTCGCGATCTACGCGACCTGCTACGTGAATTTCAACGAACCGGGCATCGGCCACGACCTGCTCGCGATCCTCGCGCACAACGACATCCCTTACGAGCTCGTCACGCGCGAAGCCTGCTGCGGAATGCCGCTGCTCGAGCAGGGCAATCTCGCCGGCGTGGCCGCGAAGAAGGACGTGAACCTGCCCGTGCTCGAACGCTATGCGCGCGAAGGCTATGCACTGATCGGCGCGATTCCGAGCTGCGTGCTGATGTACAAGAGCGAGCTGCCGCTGATGTTCCCCGGCGACGACGCGGTGCGCGCGGTGGCCGACGCATTCTGGGATCCGTTCGAATACGTGATCGCACGGCATCGCGACGGGTTGCTGAAGACCGATTTCAAGACGGGCCTCGGCACCGTGTCGTATCACGTGCCGTGCCATGCGCGCGTGCAGAACATCGGTCGCAAGACGGCCGACGCGCTGTCGCTCGTGCCCGATACGCGCGTGAACGTGGTCGAGCGCTGCTCGGGCCACGCGGGCACGTTCGGCGTGAAAAAGGAGTTTCATGCGGACGCGATGCGGATCGGCGGGCCCGTGTTCAAGGCGATGGCCGAGCCGCAGCCGGATTTCGTGTCGTCGGACTGCGCGCTGGCCGGCCATCACATCGTGCAGGGCATCGACGACAACGGGCTGCCGTCCGCGCCGCTCGCGCATCCGCTCACGCTGCTGCGCCGCGCGTACGGCATCTGAGCCGCCGCCGGCCGACCCACGAGGACATCCCATGACGTTGACCCGCGACTCCCTGCTGACGCTCGAAGCGTACGCGAAGATCCGCAAGGCGGAACATGCGCGGCTGGTCGCGTACAAGCGCCGCCGCGCGGTGGCCCTCGGCAACCACCTGCGCTTCCTGTTCGAGGACGAGACGACGATCCGCTATCAGATCCAGGAAATGCTGCACATCGAGAAGATCTTCGACCAGGCCGGCATCGAAGGGGAGCTGGAAGCGTATCTGCCGCTCGTGCCCGACGGCACGAACCTGAAGGCGACGATGCAGATCGAGTACGAGCACGAGGTCGAACGGCGCGCGGCGCTCGCGCGGCTGATCGGTGTCGAGGATCGCGTGTACCTGCAGGTCGACGGGCACGCGCGCATCTACGCGATCGCCGACGAGGATCTCGAGCGCGACAACGCCGAGAAGACGTCGGCCGTGCACTTCGTGCGCTTCGAGCTCGACGCGCCGATGCGCGCGGCGCTCAAGGGCGGGGCGGCGCTGTCGATCGGCTGCGATCACCCGGCCTACACGATGCCGGCGCAGCGCGTGGACGCGGACGTGACCGCATCGCTGGCCGGCGATCTGCGCTGACGCATCCGCCGCACGTCAGCCGCACGTCCGGTGCGTCCCGCGCACCGGTTTCCATTTTCCGTTCCGACCCGAAACGCGATCTCCGCACGCGACGCGGCGCGTTTCGCTCGCCTGCCGCCGCGAAGATGTAACAGGCGTCACGAACTTGCATGCAGCGAAAGACGTGCATCGCACGTCACCGGGCTTTCATCACTCGCAGAGAAACAATAAAAAGATTGTGCACGGAGATAATTAAAATCGGCGAAATTTGAATGATTTACCGATTCGTGAATATCTTGTTACGCTTTTTTCCCTGATTTACCGATGTTGGGCAGCAATGCGCGGGATTGTTGCCGGCAGGGGTCGGAGTGACCCGAAAATGCCCATTCGCGGGCATTCTTCATACGCTGTAGAGCCCCGCCAGACGGGCCTTTGCAGCGTCGGGCATAAAGATCCCGCAAAAAAATTCAAGCGTAAATACATTACGCACCCTTGGCAGGTTGTTTCAGTGCGTAACATTAAGTCATTGTCATATTGAGATAAACCCTAGGGATGGTATGCTTCGTGCACAAAAATTCCCACATTGGAGTGAGACCGTGATTTGTGCGCCATTGCCGGGAATGGCGGCACCGTGAAAGTGCGGTGTCGCACCGGCATGCACAACACCGGATAAGCATAATGTGCAACCTGGCCGCCCCGCGACGCGATGTGTCGCGATGGCGCCGCCAATCGCAGCCCCGGCCTGGCTGCGTGGAGAGATCTACTATGTTCTTCGATGAGCTTACCGATGAAGAGTGGTTTCGTCTTTCAACGCTGATCGCCGATGAACCCATCCGGCTGAACCGTCGTGGGCGTCCGCGTGCCGAACCGCGCGTCGTCGCCAACGCGGTGCTCTGGATCCTGACGACCGGTGAAGCCTGGTCGAAGCTGCCCGGTCGTTATCCGTCCGGGCCGACGTGCCGTCGCCGTTACGAGGAATGGCTGGCGTCCGGCACGCTGCTGCAGATGATCGACGTGCTGACCCAGTTCAGCGGGCGCACGTTCGCGTATATCCCGCCGCCGCCGGTGCCGGTCGTGCCCGCACGCCGTGCCGAGCCCGTGCCCGACAACGATCGCTTGCGCGGTGTGTTCTGGCAAAACCCCGAGTCGTGGCAATTGCCGGTCGCGCACGCAAACGTTTGGGATGGCGAAGGCGCGTCGCAGTCGTCCATGCAGGACGACGCCGAAGCGCGGCCGTCCGACGCGTCGTTCGTGGTGCCGGGCGCGCGGTCGGTGGAGTTGCGCCATGCGCGTGCGTCGTCGGCGAGCTTCGCCGCGGCCGAACCGCAAGTCGACGAGTATCGCGGCTATACGATCCGCGGCATCGCGCAGCCCGTGCAGAACCTGATGTATCGCGCGTGGGCCGAGATCTCGCAGGACGAGCGGCGCGTCGAGCGTTCGGGCCTGATCGGCCCGCGCTTCACCGATGCCGAGGAAGCCGAGCAGTTCGCGCTCGACTGGGCACGTCAGTGGATCGATCGCCATGGCGCGAGCGACGAACCGGCACGCGCGCCGCAAGGCGAGGTGCTGGCCGGCCTGTCCGCGCTCGCGCGTGCGGAGTCGGACATCAAGCGCTTCATCGCCGAGCGTCACACGGGCGCGCTGTCCGAAAGCCGCAACGATCCGGTGCAGCAGGAGCGTCGCGAATACGTGTACCGCGTAGGCTGATCGCCGCACCGGTGAAACGGGCGGGCCGTCGTGTGCCACGACGCCCGCGCGGAAGCCTCGTCTTTCCATGCCTGCCTGCATCGCCCGGGGCGCCGCCGTCGAAGCGGCGCCCCGGGCGCACGTGTATTACTGGCGGCCGTAGGTATCGTCGAAGCGGACGATGTCGTCCTCGCCGAGATACGCGCCCGACTGCACTTCGATCAGCTCGAGCGGCATCTTGCCCGGGTTCTCGAGGCGATGCGACACGCCGAGCGGGATGTACGTCGATTCGTTTTCGGACAGCAGGAACGTTTCGTCGCCGCGCGTGATGCGCGCGGTGCCGCGCACGACGATCCAGTGTTCGGCGCGGTGGTGGTGCATCTGCAGCGACAGTCGCGCACCCGGTTTCACGACGATGCGTTTCACCTGGAAGCGTTCGCCCATGTCGACCGAGTCGTAGTGGCCCCACGGGCGATGCACCTTGCGGTGATCGGACGCTTCCGCGCCGCGTTGCGCCTTGATGCGCCCGACGATTTTCTTCACGTCCTGCACGCGCGACTTGTCCGCGACGAGCACGGCGTCGGGGGTTTCGACGACGACGAGGTTCTGCGTGCCGACGCAGGCGACGAGCCGGCTTTCCGAATGCGCGAACGTCGATTCCGCGTCTTCGAGCAGCACGTGGCCGCGGCCGACGTTGCCGGCTTCGTCCTTCTCCGAGATCTGCCAGATCGCATCCCACGAGCCGACGTCCGACCAGCCCGCGTCGAGCGGCACGACGACGCTCTCGCACAGTTGCGGCAGGCTCGCGAGCGGCTCCATCACCGCGTAGTCGATCGAGTTCGACGGCGACGCGGCGAATGCATCGCGATCGACGCGGAAGAAATCGCCGTCGGCCTTGCCCTGGGCGACGGCCTGTTCGCAGGCCGCGTAGATCGCGGGTTCGAGCTGGCTGATCGCCTTCAGCCACACCGATGCGCGCACGATGAAGATCCCGCTGTTCCACCAGTATTCGCCCGATGCGACGTACTGCCGAGCGAGCTCGAGATGCGGTTTCTCGACGAAACGATCGAGGCGGCGCACGTCGAGGCTGCCCGTCGCGGCGTCGCCGAGCGGCGCGCCGACGCGGATGTAGCCGTAGCCGGTTTCCGCGTGCTTGGGCACGATGCCCATCGTCGCGATCCGGCCTTGCTTCGCGCAGTGCACGCCGGCTGCGACCGCGGCGTGAAAGCGCGGCAGGTCGGCCACCGCATGGTCGGCCGGCATCACGGTCATGATCGCGTCGTTGCCGTCGGCGACGAGCCGCAGCGCGGCGAGCGTCAGCGCGGGCGCGGTGTCGCGGGCGATCGGCTCGAGCATGATCGATGCGGACTTGCCGGTCAGGCGCAGCTGTTCGGCGGTCGTGAAGCGGTGATCCTCGCCGCATACGATCAGCACGTCGTCGGTCAGCGGATGATCGCCCGCCAGGCCGTCGAGGCGCAGCGCGGTCGACTGCAGCAACGAATGTTCGCCGAGCAAGCCGATCAGCTGTTTCGGAAAGCGCTCGCGCGACATCGGCCACAGGCGCGTGCCGGAGCCGCCGGCGAGAATCACCGGTTGCACGGCGACACGCGTGCCGGCGGCGGGTGCGGCGGAAGGGGAATGGCGCGTTTCGGCAGCCACGGCCGGAGCATTCATGTTGACACTCTCCACGGTTGAAGTCAGTGCCTGCCGTTGTAGCATGAAGTAAATCGACAATAAAACCGGGCCCATTGCCTGATATTCGCCGGGCATTCACCGGGAAGAATTTTCCGCGCCAGCATCCGGTGCAAATAAAAAAATAAAAAATAAATCGGTGAATCGGCTGGTGTTGACCGTCCGCAAAGGGTGAGCGGAAACCGTAAAGCTTCCGAAAAATTCCCGATTCGCGATCATTTCGGGAAAAGCTGCCGATTTAATTCAAAAACTACGCAGCAAGAATTTCCGATTATTTTTCGAAATACTTGTGCGCTTGAGGCGGAATTTTCTTACCGCTTCAATAGCGTCATGCAACGTTTGAATCGAATGTGCGGCACGGGTCGCACAAGGAGCTGTTCGGCAAACGCCTGTTCAAAGAGGAAGCAGACATGTTGAGCGTGCTGGCGAGAGTCATCGATATCGCGATGGTCGTAGCGGGGGCGCTGATCGCCGCCGCACTGCACGACGGCAGCATCTGGCTCAACGACCTGCAGCGCACGACGGTGCTGTTCGACTGCCTGCTCGTCGTCGTGTTCTTTCCGGCCATCGGCATTTACCAGTCGTGGCGCGGCAAGCGTCTCGTCGGGCTGGTGGGCCGGGTTGCGTTCGCATGGCTCGTGGTCGAGCTCGCGGGCATCCTGATGAGCTTCAGCTTCCACCAGTCGGGCGACCTGTCGCGGCTGTGGCTGGGTTACTGGGCGCTCGTGACGATGGCGCTGCTCGCCGGCTCGAAAACCTGCGTGCACGTCGTGCTGCGGCAGCTGCGCCGCGGCGGCTACAACCTGAAGGCGGTCGCGATCGTCGGCGGGACGCCGGCGGCGCGGCGGCTGATCGCGCAGATGCGGGCGCGGCCGGAGGCCGGCTTCAACCCGGTGTGCGTATACGACGAAAGCGAAGCGCCGGGCGAGGTCGCGCTCGACGACGTGCGCATCGAGCGGCAGTTCGAATCGCTGGTGTGGCTGGTGCGCAGCCGCGCGATCAGCGAGCTGTGGCTCACGCTGCCGATCACGGAGGAACGCCGGATTCACCAGATCGTGACCGTGTTCCGCCACGACTTCGTCAACATCC
The DNA here is from genome assembly GCF_024704855.1 of Burkholderia sp. HAN2018. NCBI lineage: Bacteria > Pseudomonadati > Pseudomonadota > Betaproteobacteria > Burkholderiales > Burkholderiaceae > Burkholderia > Burkholderia sp. HAN2018. Next base: position 10,238 of record NZ_QOBB01000151.1, read on the forward strand.
GTTTCATCCCGGACGTGCGCACGCTGTCGTTCTTCAACCAGGAAGTGGTCGAGGTGCTCGGCGTGCCGGCGATCAACCTCGCGGCGTCGCCGATCACCGACGTGCGGATCCTGCCGAAGTTCGTGTTCGACCGGCTGTTCGCGCTGGCCGCGCTCACCGCGCTCGCGCCGGTGATGGTGCTGATTGCCGGCCTGATCAAGCTGACGTCGCGCGGGCCGGTGTTCTTCCGCCAGAAACGCAAGGGCATCGACGGGCACGAGTTCGAGATCTACAAGTTCCGCTCGATGAAGGTGCACCAGGAAGTGGCCGGGCAGGTCACGCAGGCGACGAAGAACGACTCGCGCGTGACGCCGGTCGGCCGGTTCCTGCGCCGCACGAGCCTCGACGAGCTGCCGCAGTTCATCAACGTATTGAAGGGCGAGATGTCGGTCGTCGGCCCGCGCCCGCATGCGCTCGCGCACGACGACATCTACAAGGATCTCGTCAAGGGCTACATGTTCCGCTACCGGATCAAGCCGGGCATCACCGGCTGGGCGCAGATCAACGGCTTTCGCGGCGAGACCGACCAGATCGAGAAGATGATGGGGCGCGTGAAGCTCGATCTGTACTACATGCAGAACTGGTCGTTCTGGCTCGACATCAAGATCGTCGTGCTGACGCTCTGGAAAGGCTTCACCGGCAGCAACGCGTACTGAGTACCGAGGCCGCGCCACGCAGGCATCGCGGTTTTACGAATTTCGAATCATTGGTCAAGAGGTCCGACACATCATGAATCTGACTATCATCGGCAGCGGTTACGTAGGTCTTGTCACCGGCGCCTGTCTCGCCGACATCGGGCACGACGTGTTCTGTCTCGACGTCGACCAGGCAAAGATCGACATCCTGAACAATGGCGGCGTGCCGATCCACGAGCCGGGCCTCAAGGAAGTGATCGCGCGCAACCGCTCGGCGGGCCGCCTGCGCTTCTCGACCGATATCGAGGCCGCGGTCGCGCACGGCGACGTGCAGTTCATCGCGGTCGGCACGCCGCCCGACGAGGACGGCTCGGCCGACCTGCAATACGTGCTCGCGGCGGCGCGCAACATCGGCCGTTACATGACGGGCTTCAAGGTGATCGTCGACAAGTCGACGGTGCCGGTCGGCACGGCCGAGCGCGTGCGCGCGGCGGTGGCCGAGGAACTCGCGAAGCGCGGCGGCGACCAGATGTTCTCGGTCGTGTCGAATCCGGAATTCCTGAAGGAAGGCGCGGCGGTCGACGATTTCACGCGGCCGGACCGCATCGTGATCGGCTGCGACGACGACGTGCCGGGCGAGCGCGCGCGCGAGCTGATGAAGAAGCTCTATGCGCCGTTCAACCGCAACCACGAACGCACGCTGTACATGGACGTGCGCTCGGCCGAGTTCACGAAATACGCGGCGAACGCGATGCTCGCGACCCGCATCTCGTTCATGAACGAGCTGGCGAACCTCGCCGACCGTTTCGGCGCGGACATCGAGGCCGTGCGCCGCGGGATCGGCTCCGATCCGCGCATCGGCTATCACTTCCTGTATGCCGGCTGCGGCTACGGCGGCTCGTGCTTCCCGAAGGACGTCGAGGCGCTGATCCGCACGGCCGACGAGCACGGGCAGGCACTGCAGATCCTGAAGGCCGTGTCGTCGGTCAACGCCACGCAAAAGCGCGTGCTTGCAGAGAAGATCGTCGCACGCTTCGGCGAGGACCTGACCGGCCGCACGTTCGCGATCTGGGGCCTCGCGTTCAAGCCGAACACCGACGACATGCGCGAAGCGCCGAGCCGCGAGCTGATCGCCGAGCTGCTGTCGCGCGGGGCGCGCATCGCCGCGTACGACCCGGTCGCGCAGGAGGAAGCGCGCCGCGTGATCGCGCTCGATCTCGCCGATCACCCGAGCTGGCTCGAGCGCCTCTCCTTCGTCGACGACGAGGCGCAGGCCGCGCGCGATGCCGACGCGCTCGTGATCGTCACCGAATGGAAGATCTTCAAGAGCCCCGACTTCATCGCGCTCGGCCGCCTGTGGAAAGCGCCTGTGATCTTCGACGGCCGCAACCTGTACGAGCCGGAGACGATGAGCGAGCAGGGCATCGAATACCACCCGATCGGCCGGCCGGGCTCGCGCCAGGCCGTCGCCGCGCGTGTGCCGGGCACCGCGCCCGCGAGCGCGTAACCCGTTTCCCGTCACTCGTTACGAGACGCCATGTTCCGGAACATCCTGATCGTCTGTCACGCGAACGTCTGTCGCAGCCCGGCAGCGGAAATGCTGTTCAAGTCGCACTCCGCGTCGCGCGGCGGCCCGCGCCCGACGTTCCATTCGGCCGGCGTGCATGCGAACGACGGCGACGGCATCGATCCGGTGATGCGGCAGCTGCTCGCCGAGCGGGGCGTCGATGCGACGACCCACCGCTCGCGGCGGCTGTCGCGCCGGATCGTGCGCGACGCCGACCTGATTCTCGTCAGCGAGCGCGGACAGATCGCGGCCGTCGAAAAGGTCGATCCGTTCGCGCGCGGCAAGGTCCACCTGCTCGGCAAGTGGGAAGGGGCCGAGATTGCCGACCCGCACGGCGGCCCCGAGGCCGATTACCGCGAGAGCTACTCACTGATCGAACGTCTGGTTCAAGGATGGCTACAGAAACTATGCTGAAACGCCCGATGCGCCCGGTGGCGCTTGCCGTCGCGCTGACGACCTTCCTGTCAGCCTGTGCAACCGCGCCCGGCAACTACCTCGACTCGTCGAACCTGAAGGACGAAGGCCGCCAGCAAGCGGCCGAGACCTATCCGGTTCATTACATCGACGCCAAAGTGGTGATGGACCAGCTGCAGAAGGCGCAGGTCGACCATCCGCTGCCGCCCGGACGCTATACCGATCCGTCGCAATACGTGTACCGCATCGGGCCGCAGGACATCCTCGGCGTCACCGTCTGGGACCACCCGGAGCTGACGACGCCGCAGGGCCAGTCGTTCTCGAGCGGCGGCAACACGACGCAGACGATCGCGGGCGCGCTGCAGCAACCCTATTCGTCGTCGCTGCCGGGCCAGGCCGATCCTTATGGCCAGACGGTGGCCGCCGACGGCACGATCTTCTTCCCGTTCGTCGGCCGCATCCACGTGGCGGGCAAGACGATCGCGCAGACCCGTGACGAGCTGGCCACGCGACTCGCGCGTTACGTGAAGAATCCGCAGCTCGACGTGCGCGTGCTGTCGTTCCGCAGCCAGAAGGTGCAGGTGACCGGCGAGGTGAAGACGCCGGGCCCGCTCGCGATGAGCGACGTGCCGCTGACGCTGGTCGACGCGATCTCGCGTTCGGGCGGCTCGACCACCGACGCCGATCTGCAGCGCGTGCGCCTGACGCGCGACGGCAAGCTCTACACGCTCGACGCGAACGGCGTGCTCGACCGCGGCGAAGTGCGGCAGAACGTGATGCTGCAGCAGGGCGACATCATCAACGTGCCGGACCGCAGCGACAGCCGCGTGTTCATCATGGGCGAGGTCAAGACGCCGGTCACGGTGCCGATGCTCAAGGGCAAGCTGACCATCGCCGACGCGTTGACGGCCGGCGGCGGCATCCTCGATACCGATGCGAACCCGCGCAAGATCTACGTGATGCGCGGCATGCGCGACAACCCGACGAAGCCTGAAGTGTTCCGTCTCGACATGACGCAGCCCGATGCGCTGATGCTGTCGAGCCGCTTCCCGCTTCAGCCGCTCGATGTGGTCTACGTCAGCACGGCCAGCTCGGTGCAGTTCAACCGAGTGCTGCAGCAGGTGTTGCCGACGATCCAGACGATCTTCTACATGCGGCAAATCACGCGCTGATAGCCCGCCGGGGCGGTACCTCCGCCCCGGCACCACTCAAGCGGGAACGAATGGTGAACACGCAAGCGAAACACTCCTACGCGGATCTGTCCGTGAAAACCGAGGAAGAGGACGTCGTCCTCGGCCAGCTGCTCCAGGTGATCATGGACGACATCTGGCTGCTGCTCGGCATCGCGGTGACGGTCGTCGCGCTCGCCGGCCTCTACTGCTACGTCGCGAAGCCGGTGTACCAGGCCGACGTGCACGTGCGGGTCGAGAGCAACGACAACACGTCGCAGGCGCTCACGCAGACGCAGACCGGCGCGACGATCAACTCCGGTCCGCAGCAGGCGCAGACCGATGCGGAAATCGAGATCATCAAGAGCCGCGGCGTCGTCGCGCCGGTGGTCGACCAGTTCAAGCTGAATTTCTCGGTCGTGCCGAAGACGCTGCCGCTGATCGGCAGCCTCGCCGCGCGTGTCGCGACGCCGGGCACGCCGTCGCGGCCGTGGCTCGGCCTGCAATCGTATGCATGGGGCGGTGAAGTCGCCGACGTCGATTCGATCAGCGTCGTGCCCGCGCTCGAAGGCAAGAAGCTGACGCTGACGGCCGGCCCGAACGGCACCTATTCGCTCGTCGACCAGAACGGCACGCGGCTGCTGTCGGGCCAGGTCGGCGAATCGACGCAGGGCGGTGGCGTGACGCTGCTCGTGTCGAAGCTCGTCGCGCGCCCCGGCACGCAGTTCACGGTGGTCCGCTACAACGATCTCGACGCGATCAGCGGCTTCCAGGCCGGCATCCAGGTGACCGAGCAGGGCAAGCAGACGGGCGTCGTGCAGATCTCGCTCGAGGGCAAGGACCCGGACCAGACCGCCGCGATCGCGAACGCGCTCGCGCAGTCGTACCTGAACCAGCACGTGGTCGCGAAGCAGGCCGAAGCGACCAAGATGCTCGACTTCCTGAAGGGCGAGGAACCGCGCCTGAAGGCCGACCTCGAACGGGCGGAAGCCGCGCTGACGCAGTACCAGCGCACGTCGGGCTCGATCAACGCGAGCGACGAGGCGAAGGTCTACCTCGAGGGCAGTGTGCAGTACGAGCAGCAGATCGCCGCGCAGCGCCTGCAGCTCGCGTCGCTCGCGCAGCGCTTCACCGATTCGCACCCGATGGTGATCGCCGCGAAGCAGCAGCTCGCCGAGCTGCAGGGCGAGAAGGACAAGTTCAGCAACCGCTTCCGCAGCCTGCCGGCCACCGAAGTGAAGGCCGTCCAGCTGCAGCGCGACGCGAAGGTCGCCGAGGACATCTACGTGCTGCTGCTGAACCGCGTGCAGGAGCTGTCGGTGCAGAAGGCCGGCACGGGCGGCAACATCCACCTCGTCGACTCCGCGCTGCGTCCGGGCGCCCCGGTCAAGCCGAAGAAGGTGCTGATCCTGTCGGCCGCGGTGTTCCTCGGGCTGATCCTCGGCACCGGCGTCGTGTTCCTGCGCCGCAACCTGTTCCAGGGCATCGAGGACCCCGACCGCATCGAGCGCACGTTCAACCTGCCGCTGTACGGGCTGGTGCCGCAAAGCGCCGAGCAGGTGAAGCTCGACGCGGCGGCCGAGAAGAGCGGCAGCCGCACACGGCCGATCCTCGCGAGCCTGCGTCCGAAGGATCTGAGCGTCGAGAGCCTGCGCAGCCTGCGTACCGCGATGCAGTTCGCGATGATGGACGCGAAGAACCGCGTGATCGTGCTGACGGGCCCGACGCCCGGCATCGGCAAGAGCTTCCTGACGGTCAACCTCGCGGTGCTGCTCGCGCATTCGGGCAAGCGCGTGCTGCTGATCGACGCCGACATGCGCCGCGGCCTGCTCGACCGCTACTTCGGCCTCACCTCGCAGCCGGGCCTGTCCGAGCTGCTGAGCGACCAGTCGGCGCTCGAGGACGCCGTGCGCGAGACGCCGGTGCAGGGCCTGTCGTTCATCTCGGCCGGCACGCGCCCGCCGAACCCGTCGGAGCTGCTGATGTCGACGCGCCTGCCGCAATACCTCGAAGGGCTCGGCAAGCGCTACGACGTCGTGCTGATCGATTCGCCGCCGGTGCTGGCGGTGACCGACGCGACCATCATCGGCCGCATGGCCGGCTCGACGTTCCTCGTGCTGCGCTCGGGCATGCATACCGAAGGCGAGATCGCCGACGCGATCAAGCGCTTGCGTACCGCGGGCGTCGATCTGGAAGGCGGGATCTTCAACGGCGTGCCGCCGAAGGCGCGCGGCTACGGCCGCGGCTATGCGGCCGTGCATGAATACCTGAGCGCCTGATCCGAATCGCACGTAACCGGGCAGGCCGCGCGTGCCGCCTGCCCGGCCGACAGGAGAACCAACGATGAAAATTTCCGTGCTCGTTCCGACCTATCGGCGCCCCGCCGACCTCGCGCGCTGCCTGCTGGCGCTGCAGCGGCAGCAGCGGCTGCCCGACGAGGTGATCGTCGTCGCGCGCCCGGAGGACGATGCCACGCACGAACGGCTCGCCGATCCGGCGGTCGGCGGCGCGCTGCCGCTGCGCATCGTGCCGGTCGATGTGCCGGGCCAGGTCGCCGCGCTGAACAAGGGGCTCGACTCGGCGAACGGCGACATCGTCGCGATCACCGACGATGACGCGGCGCCGCATCCCGACTGGCTCGCCCGCGTCGAGTCGGCGTTCGAGGCCGACCCGCGCGTGGGCGCGGTCGGCGGCCGCGACTGGGTGCACGAGAAGGGCCGCGTGCTCGACGAATCGCGCGAGCTCGTGGGCCAGCTCACGCTGTCCGGCAAGATCGTCGGCAATCATCACCTGGGCGTCGGCGGCATGCGCGAAGTCGACATGCTGAAAGGCGCGAACATGAGCTACCGCCGTGCCGCGATCGAGCGGCTGCGCTTCGACACGCGGCTGCGCGGCGCCGGTGCGCAGGTGCACAACGACATGGGTTTCAGCATGCACGTGCAGCGCAACGGCTGGAAGCTCGTCTACGACCCGGCGATCGCGGTCGATCATTTTCCGGCGGAACGCTTCGACGACGACCGGCGCGATGCCGCGTCGCTGAATGCGATCAGCAACGGCGCATACAACCTGCACCTGATCCTGCGCGAGCACCTGCCGCCCGTGCGGCGCGAAATCGCGTGGTGGTGGTGGACGCTGGTCGGTACGCGCGTCTACCCGGGCCTCGCGCACGTGCTGCTGTCGCTGCATACGGCGAAGCGCGAGCGGATCCGCGAGCACTGGCGCGCGGTGCGCCGCGGCGCGCGCGATGCCCGCCGCGCGAACCTTGCCCCCCACCGTGCGGCGATGCCGCCGGTGACGTCTTGAACGAGCCGCGCGCGCAACGCCGCGCGGCCGAACCCGGAGAAGGGCTCGAATGACTGCAACCAAGGTCCATGTCCATCTGTTCCACGGCGCCGATCCGCGTACCTACCGGAAAGGCGAGAACATCGGCTGCCTGTACGGCTATCACCACGCCGAATCCGACGAATTCCGGCTGACCTATTCGCAGGACGGCGGCGAGAGCCGCGTCGCCAGCCTCGTGCGCCGCGCGCTGAAGGCGGCGCTCGGCTTCGACGTCGTGCATGCATGGCGCAACCGTGCCGCGCTGCTGAACACCGACGTGATCTGGACGCACACGGAGCAGGAGCACCTTGCGGCGTCGCTGATCCTGAAGCTGGCCGGCGAGCAGGGCAAGCGTCCGCTGCTGCTCGCGCAGAGCGTGTGGCTGTTCGACAAGTGGGGCAGCTTCGGCGGCCCGCGCCGCTGGCTGTACCGCAAGCTGATCGCGCGCGCCGACGCGCTGACCACGCTGGCCCGCGACAACGCCGACCTGTGCCGTCGTTATCTCGGCCGCGAAGCCGAGTTCGTCTACTACGGGCTGAACACGCAGGATTTCCCGATCGTCGAGCCGCAGCAATGGCAACCGAACCGGCCGCTGCGGATCGCGGCGATCGGCAACGACCGCGACCGCGACTGGCGCACGTTCCTCGCCGCGTTCGGCGGCGACGCGCGCTACGACGTGCGGCTGGCGACCCGGCGCCGCGTGCCGCGCGAGTGGCATGCGCCGAACGTGAAGATCGGCTCGGCGTCGGGGCTCGCGAAGCAGCACGAACTGTACGCATGGGCCGACGTGATCGTCGTGCCGCTGCGGCCGAATTTCCACGCGTCGGGCATCACCGTGATGCTCGAGGCGGCCGCGGTCGGCAAGCCGATGATCGTGTCCGACGTCGGCGGGCTCAGCGACTACTTCCCGCACGATACGGCCGCCTATGTGCCGGCCTTCGACGCGCAGGCGATGCGCCAGGCCGCCGATCGCTTCGCGGCCGACCCGGTCGCGGCGCTGGGCTGCGCG
>NZ_QOBB01000152.1:0-18333 GCF_024704855.1 Burkholderia sp. HAN2018
GCTTCGGGATTCGCTGCACGGGCCCCGACGACCGCCTCGTGCGGCTGTCCGGTGGCAACCAGCAGAAGGTCGTGCTCGCCCGCTGGCACGCGGAACCCGCGCGGCTGCTGCTGCTCGACGAACCGTTCCAGGGCATCGACGCCGGTGCGCGCGCCGATATCGTCGACATGCTGCGGCGCCATGCGCACGAACGGGCGACGCTCGTGTTCGTCAGCGATCTCGAGGAAGCGGTCGAAGTCGCCGATCGAGTCGTCCGGTTTGATCGCGCGATGCTCGATCATTCATCCTCCCACCCGTCGGACTGATCCATGACGATGCTGAAATCCGCCACACCTGCCGTTGCACCCGATGCGCCGTCCACCAGGCCGGCGCTACCCGCGTCGGCCCGCCTGCGCGCCGGCCTCGAACGCACCGGCATCCTGCTCGTGCTCGCCGCGCTGGTCGTCGTCTTTACCGTCAACGAGCCCGCGTTCCTGAAAGTGGACAACCTGTTCAGCATCCTGCAGGCGGTGTCGATCGTCGCGCTGCTCGGGATCGGTGTGACGATCACGCTCGCGGCGGGCGGCTTCGACTTGTCGGTGGGCAGCATCGCCGCATCCGCGCAGATGGCGGCCAGCTACGTACTGGTTGTCTGGCACGGCAGCGCGTTCGCGGCGGTGGCGGCGTGCGTGGCGCTCGGTGTGGCAGCCGGCCTGTTCAACGGTGTGCTGATCACGCGCTTGCGCGTGCCGGACCAGCTTGCGACGCTCGGCACGCTGTTCCTGCTCGCGGGCCTGCAGTTGATTCCGACCGGCGGCCGTTCGCTCGCGACCGGTTCGGTGCTGCCCGACGGCACGGAAGCGAGCGGCACGTTTCCCGACGCGTTTCTCGCGCTCGGGCGGCTGCGTGTGTTCGACGTGGTGCCGTTGCCGGTTCTGATACTGGCGGCGGTGACGGTGCTGGCTTGCATCGCGATGGAAGCGACGCGCTGGGGCCGCGTGATCTATGCGATCGGCGGCAACGAGACGGCCGCGCGGCTGGCCGGTGCGCCTGCTGCGCGCTACCGGGTCGCGGCGTATGTCGTATCGGGCGCGATTGCGGCATTGGGGGGCGTGCTGATCGCTGCCCGCGTCGGGCGCGGCGACGTCAGCGCCGGGCACTCGCTGCTGCTCGACGCGGTGGCCGCCGCGCTGGTCGGGTACGCGGTGTGGGGCGCGAAACGGCCGAACGTGTTCGGCACCGTGGTCGGGGCCGTGTTCGTCGGGGTGCTGCTCAACGGCCTGACGATGCTCAATGCGCCGTATTACCTGCAGGATTTCGTGAAAGGGGCGCTGCTGGTGCTCGCGCTGGCGTTCACGTTCGGTATCGGCCGGCGCGCGGACGCCCGCGCCTGAACGCGGTGTCGGGGAGGCACGGCGTGCGGCGGCTCACGCGGCGCGTACACGCCGCCCCATGAAACTCAGCGCGAGCACCGCGAGGATCAGCGCGCCGGTGGCGACCTGCTGCCAGTAGAAGTTCCAGCCGATCAGCAGCAGCCCGTTGGCGACGAGGCTGATCAGCAGCACGCCGAGCAGGGTGCCGGCGACGCCGGGACGGCGTGTCGGCGACAGCGTCGTGCCGATGAAGGTCGCGCCGATCGCGTTCAGCAGGAAGCCGTTGCCGGCCTGCGGCACATAGGCCTTGACCGTCGACGACAGCAGCAGGCCGACCACGCCGTAGACGAGCGCGCTCGCGACGAACGTCGCCACGACGGTCGCCGCGACCGGCAGCCCCGAATGGCGCGCGACGCCCGGCTGCGCGCCGAGCGCGGCGCTGTAGCGCCCGAACGCCGAATGCGCGAGCACGACATGCACGGCCGCGGCGAGCACGACGACGCACCACAGCGGCACCGGCACGCCCGCGAGCGTACCGTGCGCGAGCGCGCCGAACAGCGGCGGCAGCGCCACGTTCAGCAGGTAGACGGGCTGGCCGCCGCCGGTGGCGAGCTGCTGGACGGTCTGGCCGATGAACAGCGTGCCGAGCGTCGCGAGAAACGGTGCGATCCCGAGGCCGGCGACCAGCGCGCCGTTGAACGTGCCGACCAGCACCGCCGCACCGAGGCCGCCGAGCAGGGCCGGCAGCACGCCCACCTGATGCGCGACCAGCTGCACGAACACGAGGCTCGCGACGTCGATCGCGGTGCCCAGCGACAGGTCGACCGCGCCGATCGACAGCGCGAGCGTCATCCCGAGCGCGGCGATCGCAAGCAGCGCGAAGTTGTTCACCAGCACGTCGGCGAGATTGGCGGGCCGCGCGAACCCCGGTGCGAACACGGCGAAGAAGGCGATCACCGCGAGCAGTGCCGCCACGAGCGAGAACCGCTGCAGGCGGCCGATCCGTTCAGTCATGGGCATGGTGTTCCGTATGGCGGCGCCGAATCAGCGCGGTCGTCGCGACGACGAACAGGATCAGCGCGCCTTCGACGCCGTTGACCCAGTAGCTCGACACGTTGTCGAGTTGGAAGCCGTTGCCGACGATGCCGACGAACAGCGCGGCGAGCAGCGTGCCCGGTATCGTCGGCACGAGCCGCCGCGAGAACACGACGCCGAGCAGCGCGACCGCGACGACGGCCAGCAGGTTTTCGCCGGCGCCGGGCGAGCTGCCGCTCAGCAAGGCACTCGACGCAAGCGCGGCCAGCGCGGCGGAGACGCCGCTCAGCACGTAGCTGGCCGCGACATACGCGTTCACGCGCAGCCCGGCCGCGCGGGCGGCATCGCGATGCGCACCGGTCGCGGCGAGCCGCAGGCCGAAGCGGGTTCGGTGCAGCAGCACGCCGAACAGCAGCGCGACGATCAGCAACGCGGGCGCGAGATGCGGTACGTCGAACGGGCCGCTGTCGATCAGAAAGGCGAGCACCGGGCTCGCCGCCGCGACCGACGTGTTCTGCGTCAGCACCAGTTCGAAGCCGGCGCACAGATTCATCGTCGTCAGCGTGGCCAGCAGCGGGACGATCCGCAGCGCGATCACCGCGAACGCATTGAGCGCACCGACCGCCGCGCCGGTGGCCAGCATCAGCGCAAGCGCCGCGCCGTCAGGCGCCCCGTCGCGCAGCGCGACGGCCTGCACGGCTGCGCAGAGGCCCATGTTCGCCGCGACCGACAGGTCGAGACCGCCGCGGATCGGATCGGGGCCGCCGCCGATCAGCACGGCGGTCAACCCGAACCCGAGGATGCCGACCACGGCCGACTGCTGCAGCACGTTCGCGAGGTTTGCGACGGTCAGAAAGAGCGGCGAACTCGCGGCAAACACCGCACACACGACGGCGAACGCCAGTGCCGCGCCCCAGCGCAGCCAGAATTGCGCGCCGAACGTGCCCGGCAGCCGCGCGAACGCCGCTCCGGGCGGCGCACGATCGAGGATCCGGTTCATGCGGCCACCTCCTGCCGCGGCGTGTGGCCGCGTGCGCCGGTCGCCCACGCGAGCAGATCGTGGCGCGTGGCGTCGCGGGTCGCGACGTCGCGCACGATCCGGCCGCGTGCCATCACGAGCACGCGATCGGTGACGTCCAGCAGCTCGATCAGGTCGCTCGAGAACAGCAGGATCGCCGCGCCGTCGCGTGCGAGGCGATCGAGCAGCCGGTAGATTTCCGCTTTGGCGCCGATATCGACGCCCACCGTCGGCTCGTCGAAGAGATACACCGGCGACGTGCGATCGGCGCCACGGCTCAGCCATTTCGCGAGCGCGACTTTCTGCTGGTTGCCGCCGGACAGCTGGCGCACCGGCGCGTCAGGGCCGGGCGCCCGCACGTCGAGCGCGGCGATCAGCCGTTGCACCGCGTCGTCCTCGCGGCGCCGCGCGACCAGACCGAATCGAGTGAAGCGCGCAAGGCTCGCGAGCGTGATGTTCTCGCGCACGGACAGGCTCGGCGCGATGCCGTGCGAGCGGCGGTCCTCCGGCACGAACGCGATGCCGCGACGCACCGCGTCGCGCGGGCTGCGCAGCCGCGTCACGCGGCCGTCGAGCGTGACCGTGCCGCGCACGCCGCGTTCGAGACCGAACAGGCTGCGCACGACCTGCTTTCCGCCGGATCCGAGCAGCCCCGTGACACCGACGATCTCGCCGCGCCGGACCTCGAACGACACGTCGTCGAACCGGCCGGGCGCCGCGAGGCCGGCGACCCGCAGCGCGGACGGGCCGGGCACGCGCACCGGCGCTTGCGATCGTGCGGCGATGCCGGTGCCGATCATCGCCGCGACGAGCGCCTCGGTCGGCGTGGTCCGTGCGTCGACGTGCGCGACGTCGGTGCCGTCGCGCAGCACGGTGACGCGATCGCAGATCGCCGCGATCTCGTTCAGGTAGTGCGACACGTAGAGGATCGTCAGCCCGCGGCGCCGCAGCCGGTCGAGTGTCTGCAGCAGGCGGTCGACCTCGCTGCTGACGAGCGCGGCGGTCGGTTCGTCGAGCACGAGGATGCGCGGGTCGCGCATCAGCGCGCGCGTGATCTGCACGATCTGCCGCTCGGCGACGCTCAACTCGGCAATCAGGCGGTTCGGCGGCAGGTCGAGGCCGAAATGCGCGTGCAGCGCGTCGCTGGCATCGCGTCGCATCCGGCGTGCCGCCAGCAGCCCGAGCGGCCCCGCGCCATAGGCCGGTTCGTTGCCGAACTGCAGCGCCTCGGCGACCGTGAAAGTCGCCGGCAGCAGACGCTCCTGATGAATGAACGCAATGCCCTCCGGCGGCGCGCGGTGTGCGAGTGCCTGTGTCGCACCGTCGATCGCGATCGTACCGGCATCGGCGGTGTCGATGCCGGCGAGAATCCGGATCAGCGTCGACTTGCCGGCGCCGTTCTGCCCGATCAGCCCGTGCACGGTGCCGCGCGCGACGTCGAGCGACGCGCCGCGCAGCGCCGGCACGCCGTCGAAGTGTTTGACGATCCCGCGCAGCGCCAGCGCGGGCGGGCGCGTGTCGGCGCTCATTTCGGGGCGGCGGCCTGCCCGAGCGTCTGCTGGGCCGAGCCGGCGTTGTCCTTCGTGACGAGCAGCGACGGGACATACGTATAGGGCGGCAGCGTGCGCTCGCCGGCCAGGTAGCGCGCGACGTTGTCGACCGCGGTCTTGCCGATCAGCGCGGGTTGTTGCGCGACCACGGCCGCCGCGCTCGATTTCGGGTCTTTCACGAGCGCGACGACATCGGGGCTGCCGTCCACCGCATAGGTCCTGATCTCGCTGCGGCGCGCGGCGTCGACGGCCTGCGTCGCGCCGACTTGCGGCACGTCCCACGCGGCCCAGATCGCGGCGATCTGCCCCTTCGGGTATTTCGCGAGCAACTGGCTGACCTGCGCATACGCGCTCTGCACGGTGTTCGGAATCACGTCGCGCAACTCGGGCTGCAGGATCTTCACCTTCGGGTAGTACTTGAGCACCGCCTTCAACTGGTCATAGCGGATCGCGCACACCGGCACGCCGTAGAAGCCGTTGAACACGAGAATGTTGCCTTCGCCGTGGATGTCGTTGACGAGCTTCAGCGCGAGTTGCTCGCCGATGAAGAAGTTGTCCGAGGTCGTGACGTTGAGGCTCGACGGCGAGGCCGTGTCGATCGTGAACAGCGGAATGCCGGCCTGCCGGATCTTTTGCAGCCACGGTTCGAGCACGCTCGCCGTGCCGAGCTGCTCGATGATCGCATCGGGCTTCTGCGCGATCAGCGTCTGGATCTGCGCGATCTGGCGGTTGTCGTTGCGGCCGGCGTCGAGTGCGATCGGCGTTCCGCCGAGCCGCTTCACTTCGTCGATCGCACCCTGGTATGCCTTCAGGTCCCAGTAATGATCGGTGCCGATCGCCGTGATGCCGATGCGCTTGCCTTTCAGCGACGGCACGGCGGCGTTACTTGCCGCTGCATCGCTTTGCGCGCGGGCAGGGGAGAGCGCGGCGACGGCGGCGAGGGTCAGCAGGGCGGCGGCAAAGGTGCGACGGGTTCGGGCGGGACGGGTCATGGCGTCGATGGGCGCTGAAAAAAGAGGGAGCTGAACTTTGCGACTCTAATGACAACGCTCCCGCGCGCTAACCATCGATTCCTGCTACGCATATCACGCGCGTGCTCGAATGCTTGTGCCAGGCGCGACGCGGTCGGCTTCAACGATTTGCCATCCGAAGGAATATCGATTGCCGAATCGCTCGGTTTGAAGCGGTTCGCTGCACTGATAGATTTTCCGGATACCGACACCAGCCAAGGAAGACCCGCATGCGATTCCCGTTTCGCCGTCCGTTGCGCTCCGTCCGGATGATCCGCGCGCTCGCGCTCCTGTCCGTTGCCGCGGTGACCGTGCCCGCCTCGCATGCCGGCCCGCTCAAAGGCGCACCCGCGCCGTTCGACAAGGGCGGAGTGAAGGTCGCGCTCGTCAACTACCTCTCGACCGGCGATTTCTTCCAGGCATACGAGGCCGGCGCGCAGAAGCAGGCGAAGGCGCTCGGTATCGACCTGCGCATCTACGAGGGCCGCCAGGACGCAACCGAGCAGCGCGAGCAGATCCAGCAGGCGATCAGCGTCGGTGTGTCGGCGATCATCGTCAACCACGGGCTCCCCGAATCGCTGAAGGACGTCGTGCAGCGCGCGCTGGACAAGGGCATCAAGGTCGTCGCGTTCGATGTCGACCTCGGTAACCCGAAGGTGCCGCAGATCGAGCAGAGCGATCGCGACCTCGCGAACTTGCTGCTCGACCAGGCGGTGAAGGACAACGGCGATGCGTTCTCGGCCGGCTACGTGTACGTCGCCGGATTCGCGCCGCTCGACCGGCGCGACGCCGCGTGGCGGGACTTCAAGCGCGCGCATCCGAAGGTGCGCGAGCAGGCGCGCTGGGGCACCGTCGACAATCCGATCGCGCAATCGGTCGCGAACCAGGCCGCGGCCGCCTATCGCGCGCATCCCGACATCCGTGTGGTGTTCGCACCTTACGACGAATTCGCGCGCGGTGCGAAGCTCGCGGCCGACGAGGCGAAGCTGGCGTCGAAGTTGCGCATCTATAGCGCCGACATTTCGACCGCCGATATCGAGGCGATCCGCGCGCCCGGCAGCGCATGGGTCGCGACAGCCGCGACGAATCCCGCAGTCGTCGGCGCGGTGTCGGTGCGGGCCGCTGCGCTGCTCGTCGCGGGGCAAGATCCGGGCCGGCGGATCGTCGTCAAGCCGACGCTGATCACGCGCGATGATCTCGTGAAGAACGACATCCACACGATCGCGGAGCTCGGCGCGAAGTTTCCCGCGTTCCGCGCAAGCGAGGCGGTGACGGCATCATGGATTCCGGCGACGGATTAACGCGTGGTGGCTTCTTGCCTACGGTACGTGACCATACGTAGCACTGGCGGGCTGCGATTCTCGTGCGCCTTTCCGGGCAGGCGTCTGCAATCCAACGGATCCCCCGCATCCGATGAACCGCACGGCAAGTTCAGTGTCGGCGATCAGCGTGCCAATGACCGCATCTATCAAAACCTGGCTCGCGTGATCGACCCAATGGCTTGAACGACTGGCTAAACCCAACGATTTGCGTAACGTGACAGTTGCCGCCAGGAACGGCCGCATCCCGACGGGAAGCGGCCGTTTGCTTTGGATGAGCCAATGGCCGCTTGCGGCCGGCAAACGACCGCTCGCCGGCCGTTGGGTCAGGTCTCCGTTTGTTCCGCCGTCTCAAGCGCATGGTCAACCTCGATGCCGACGTATCGGCCAGGCCGACGGACGCGATCCAGCGATGAACCGGCCGAGCGTATTGCCGGCATCGAAAGATGCGGCGAAGCGTGCAGCCGACTCGGAAGCAGTATCAATTTTCGCTGTCTGCTTCGCTCTTCTTTCGTTTTGACGGTCAGGGAAAGGAACTCGAAAGAGCTTTCGTGTAGCGGTAAAAACGCATCGGCGGTTGGCAAGGTCAAGGATTCCGACACGATCGCGAACCAAACCCGCCGTCTGCTCGACGCGATGTCTCCCAACAGCGGCCATTGAGAAAAGGACGATGATCGTCTCTTGTCGGCCGATCAGGGAATAGGCACCACCATCGTCTTCTTCCAGCGAAACGAGCCGGTTCCAATCACATCCGTTGGGCTACAGTGAACATTTCCCGCCACCGTCAACCCCGGCGCCCATCCAATACCGTCGACGAGGCCAACCATGCAACTTCAAACCGGCAACCTGTTCACCGCCGATGGCCGGCGCGAGGAGGACGAAAAAATCGACCTCCTTGTCACGGGCCAGCGTCTGAACGTCGAGCGAATCGTATCGATGGGCCACACGAGCCCGGACGGTTTTTGGTATGACGACGCACGCGCCGAATGGGTCGTGCTGTTGTCGGGGGCGGCGGTGCTCGAATTCGAAGAAGGCCCGATGCGCCATGAAATGCATCCCGGCGACTACGTGCTGATCGAGCCGCATTGCCGCCATCGTGTAGCGTGGACGCACGAAGAAACGCAAACCGTCTGGCTTGCGATCTATTACGAACGTTGAATCAGGAAATATTGCGAGGGCGAGGCCGAATTCGATCCGGCGCGCAGCATGCCGCCGCGCGCCGAATGAGACAAAGCCTCATCAACCCGGCGCGGTCGTTGGATACCGCCGGTATCGATGCCCAAATAGCAGGACGGCGCGCAAAACCGCGCGCCGGTACGCGTCGAGAATCTTATTCCTGGATCAGGAATCGATTGCGATTCTTCGCGTCCTTGATCCATGCGGGTGCGCGACCGCGGCCCGACCAGGTTGCCCCGGTCTTCGGGTCGCGATACTTTGCCTGCACGGGGGCGGCCGCTTGCTTGGCCGGACGGCCGCGACGGTTACCGAAAATGTCCTTTTCGGTAATGCCGAATTCCGCAACCTTGGTGCGGATGTCGTCGACGATCGCCTGGAATTCCGCGGCACGTGCAGCTTCGGCTTTCTCGGCCAAAGCTTCCATTTGGGCTTTCAGTTCCTTGTACGTTGCCATGTATCGCTCTTCAGGTTTGAGTACTCACATGATAGCGGTTTCAACGGAAAATTTTGAGGAAAATTCGTCGACTACGTGTTTTGTCGTCAATATGGCGATGCAGGACTGCTTCGAACACCTGAGAAGTGTGTCGTATTGACGAAGACGTAGAGGATTACCCGGGCATCTTTAACGGCACCAGCATGTCAAGTTGACCGATTGCACGGGTTTTCTTCTTCAAGACAAGCAATCGGGATTTAACTACTCTTTACATTTTTATGAAGTATCGGGGAATTCACTGATGAACAGAGACGAGAAGCTGATTCAGATTGCCGCCGAATTCGACTTCAATCCGGACGAGGAAATCAGGATTGGTGGAAAGTACACACCCGTTCTGGTCGACGGGAATACGGCCTATATTGCAGGCCAGATTCCACGGATCGGCGAAGTGGTGCATTTCGTTGGCATAGTGGGGGAATCCATTTCGCTCGATGAAGGTCGCCGGGCTGCCGGTGTATCGGCACTCCGTGCGCTCTCGCTGATCAGAACGCGCTGCGGCACGCTTGACGTAATAGCGACGGTGCCGCGCATGACCGTGTATGTGCGAAGTGCACCCGGCTTCACGATGCAAAGCGAAGTTGCCGACGGCGCATCCGATGTGTTGTATGCGGTGCTTGGCGACGCCGGTGTTCATACGCGGACATCGGTCGGCGTGCTGCAATTGCCCAAAGGCGCATCGGTGGAAGCGGATTTCATTTTCGGGTTGAAGCAGGGCAATGCCGGTATCTGATTCCGACGGGCTGTATCTCGCGGGTAGTTCGTTTCGCGAAACATCCGGATATTCGCGCGCGACACGCGAGTCACTACCGACAAGCGCTTGCAATACCCCAAAAAACACCCGCCGAAGGACTTCGACAGGTTGCCCGATCAAAAGGATTTGACGAAGCGTCGGGCGGCGTTCGATACCGGCGATGTGAATGCGTGCGGCGAGCCGGGCAAGTGGGCTGCGCCGTCGCGCACTCCGTGTCGAAACAATCTCGCACGATGGCGCGTTACGCAGGCGCAAACGTTGTCGACGCGCACGGCATACGACGGACGTCACACGTTCCCGTCCGCAATCGTCGTGAACACGAACCCCGGGCCACGCTCATGCGCGCTGCAAATCCTCCCGTTGCCTGCCCGGCGGCAGTGCACCGGCTGCACGCCATTCAAGTAGCCGGCCCATCGAGAATTCATCCCCGGCCGGCCGCCGCATGCACGCCTCCCGACGCCCCACGATTTCCGGAAATCCCCCCGTCAATATCGGACGGCATCCCCACTTTGGGAGATGCCATTGGCCGACAGTAAGCCTACGATTGACCACAGGGCATCGGGGACGGATGGCATCAGAACAAGCGGGCAGGCCCGCCATTCCGAGTCGAAATCAACACATGCCCACGCAGTCTACTGACACAGCTTCTGCTTACGATGGCGTTCGATGTGTGCGGTGAGTCGCTTTCATCGCAGCACGATGGCGCGTTGATAACGGAGGGCCTGCTGTCGTATTTCGGGGAATTTCAATCAATATGCTGGCACGAGACTATGTGGAACGAGAGCTCTCTCACATCCAGAGAATGGTGGCTCTCCTGGACAGCGAACAGAACGCTGACGATGTGTCGATGTCGGGCGCGGTGCGTGTGCGGCATCCGAGCTACTGGCGCGGGCGAATCGAGGAGCTGCTGTCGGCGCCCGATGTGCCGCGCCACATCAGAAAGCTCAGCGAAGCGGTGCTCGCGAAGATCGACGAGATGGAAATGCGCTTCGCGGCGATGAAGTAAGTACATCGTCGGATGCGGCGCCGGCACGTGTTTCGTCGCGTCGTCGACCGGATGGCCGGTCGCTTATCCGGCCGCCATCACGTCAAGCAGGGCCGCACGGAATGCGGCCATCTCCGCAGCGGTGCCGATGGACACGCGCAGATACGCCGGCGGGCCCGATTCGCGAATCAGGACGCCGTGGCGCAGCAGGCCGCTCCAGATCCGGTGCCGATCGGCAAACTCGCCGAACATCACGAAGTTCGCATCGGAATCGGCCACCGTGAGGCCGAGGCCGCGCAGCCAGCCGACGGTCGAATCGCGTTCGGCCTTGATCGTCTCGACTTGCGACAGCATCTCGTCGCGCGCGACCAGCGCCGCGCAGGCCGCCGCCTGGGTGAAGGCCGACAGGTGGTAGGGCAATCGAACCAGCTTCAGCGCTTGCACGACCGCGGGCGCGCACGCGCAATACCCGACGCGGCCGCCCGCGAACTTGAATGCCTTGCTCAACGTGCGGGTCACGATGAGCCGCGGATGATCCGGTAGCAGCGTCACCGCGCTGGGTACGCCGCGACGCCGGAACTCCGCATAGGCTTCGTCGACGACGACCACGCCCGGCGCGACGTCGAGGATGGCGCGAATATCGTCGACCGGCAGCGCGGTTCCGGTCGGGTTGTTCGGCGACGTCAGCAGCACCACGCCCGGCTGGTGCGCGCGGATACCGTCGAGCGCCTGATCCACGTCCAGCGCGAAATCCCCGGTGCGCGGCAACGTATGGAGGCGCGTGAAAGTCGTGCGGCAGTATTCGTCATACATGGGATACGCGGGCGTAAAGGCCAGCGCCGATCGCCCCGGGCCGCCGAATGCCTGCAGGATCTGCTGGATCACCTCATTCGAGCCGTTGGCGGCCCAGATGCCCGCTGCGTCGACCGTCACGCCGGTGTCGTGCGTCAGATACGCCGCCAGATGCGATCGCAGCTCGGCAAAGTCGCGATCGGGATAGCGGTTCGCCGTTCGCGCGGCGTCGGCCACCGCGGTCGCGATGCGCTCGACGAGCGCGGGCGACGGCGGATAGGGATTCTCGTTGACGTTCAGGCAGACCGGCACGTCGAGCTGCGGCGCCCCGTACGCGTGCTGCAACCTGAGGTCCTCGCGCAGCGGCAAATCCGACAAGGCGATTTCTTTCCAGGGCTGTTGCATTGAAAACACTCCGTACGGTATCGATTGATCGGCGCAGCAGGTTTTTAAGGCGGCAAAAAACAATAAAGGCGCCGCAGGCGCCTTGGTTGTCGTCTTGATCGGGCATTCACCCGATGCAATTGCTAGATGCGAAACGAACCACGGCGCAACAGGGGGCGTCCGTGGTGATGGTGCAGCGAGAGCGTGGTGATTCGAATCGTCATGCGCCGCATCATGGCATACCGCGCTCCGGAAGAAAAGCGCGCCACCCTGCGTGCGCCGGATTCGATTGAGCCGAAACGCCGGAAAACGCCCATTACGTCTGACGATAAACGGTAACAAACGTCGTATTTCGACCAAATGCGAACGAGTGATTCAAACGTTGGCGTCAATTGACTAAGATGCGCAGAAGACGTTCGACAAAAACGCACGGCGCGGGGTAGCCAGATGCAAATGAACGGGTTGATTCCATCGGCATGGATCGATGACGTCTATGCCGCGGCACTGGGCGATCAACGCTGGGAAACGGTGCTGGACGGGCTGCGATCGTGGGTCGGCGTGCGCATGGTCACGCTGCTGTCGTTCGACGACGCGGCGCGGGTGCCGGCGATCGAGAAGGCGGCAGGTGACGACGCGTCATGGGTCGCCGCGTGTTATCACACGTACAACACCGAGTTCTATCGGTACGACCCGGTCGTGCCGGTCGCCGGCAACTGGCCGGCGGGCCGCTGGTTCGAGGACGTCAAGCACCTGTCCGCGCACCAGCGCGCGCACAGCGAGTTCTATCGGGAGTTCCTTCACCCTTTTGGGATCGGCAGCATCTCGGGCCTGTACATCCATCGCAGCGAGGGTTCGGGCGCATTCCTCAGCGTCCAGGGCGGCCTCGAATCGCAGGGGCTGTCCGACGATCAGCGCCGCGCGATCGAAAACATGGGAATGCACATCAGCCGCGCGCTGCAGATCCAGGCGCGGATCGGCGAGCTCGAGGCGCGTGTGGCCGCGGCCGAATCGGCGCTTGATGCGATTCCGGTGCCGGTGTTCCTGCTCGGCGCGCAGCGCGAATTGCGCTATACGAATCGCGCGGCCGATCAGCTGATCGCGGCGGAGCCGGCGTTGCGGGTGGTGAACGGGCGTTTCGCGCCGGAAGGCTGCGTCGACGATGTGCATTGGCGGCACGCGTACGCGCGCGGCGGGCTGTTGTTGCGGCGCGCGACGGGCGAACCGCTGCCGCTGGCGTTGATGCCGGTGCCCGAGCAGTCGCGCCTGATGCGCGAGCGGCCGGGCGTCGCGACGCTGATGACGGCCGCCGACCTGCGTTCGCCGTCGGCCCGCGCGCAGCGGCTGCGCGTGTTCTACGGGCTGTCGTCGGCCGAGGCCGATCTCGCCGTGCTGCTGTGCTGCGACGGGCTGTCGCCGCAGGAATGCGCGGGGCTGCGCGGCGTGTCGATCGGCACGATCCGCACGCAGATCAAGTCGATCTACGCAAAGACGGCCGTGGCGCGCGCGGCGCAACTGACGTCGCTGGTCATGCAGACATGACGGCAACGGCAGGCGAGCGCGCCTGTCGTTGCACGTTTTCCCCCTCGTTCTTTCCTTCCTGAATCGCGCCGCCGGCGGCGCGTGCGCATGACATTGCGCCGACGTACACGTATCGAGATCAGTCATCCTACAACAATCGAAAGCGAAGCAATCGATCGATTTCACCTGTCGGTCGAGGCGATCCGCCAACCGCTCGGCGCAAATGCGAACCCGCTTCCGGAAAACGTTTCGCATAGAGCCATCTAAACAGAGAATACGATTCCCCGAAATTCGCTGCAAACCCATCGTGGATGCGGTTCTACGGGTATGCACCAAGTGAGTTAAACGATTAACCGACGTACATTCGCGTCAACACGTCATACGACGTATGACTCTGTGGTCGGCGAGCACGGCGTCGAAGCGTGCGCATGCCGGCCGATCGCCGCGCGACAACGAGTACAACCATCAAGGAGACTGACGATGAAGCACCGATTCACCCGCTCCCGTACCGCCCTGGCCGTTGCGCTGCTGGCCGGCTTCGCGATGTCCGCCCAGGCGCGCGTGTTCCGCTCGGCGGACGTGCATGGCGACAACTTCCCGACCAACATGGCCGTGAAGTTCATGGGCGACGAACTGTCGAAGCAGACGGGCGGCAAGGATTCGATCAAGGTGTTCGGCAACAGCGCGCTCGGCTCGGAGAAGGACACGGTCGACCAGGTGCGGATCGGCGCGATCGACATGGCGCGCGTGAACGGTGCGTCGTTCAACGAGATCGTGCCGGAATCGCTGATCCCGTCGTTCCCGTTCCTGTTCCGCGACGTCGATCATTTCCGCAAGGCGATGTACGGCCCGGCCGGCCAGAAGATCCTGGACGCGTTCACCGCGAAGGGGATGATCGCGCTGACGTTCTACGAGAGCGGCGCGCGCTCGATCTACGCGAAGCGCCCGGTGCGCTCGCCGGCCGACATGAAGGGGCTGAAGGTGCGTGTGCAACCGTCCGACCTGATGGTCGACGAGATCAAGGCGATGGGCGGCACGCCGACGCCGATGCCGTTCGCCGAGGTGTACACGGGGCTGAAGACGGGCCTCGTCGACGCGGCCGAAAACAACATGCCGTCGTACGAGGAAACCAAGCACTACGAAGTGGCGCCCGACTACTCGGAGACGCAGCACGCGATGACGCCGGAAGTGCTGGTGTTCTCGAAGAAGGTCTGGGACACGCTGTCGCCGCAGGAGCAGGCGGCGATCAGGAAGGCCGCGGCCGATTCGGTGCCGTACTACCAGAAGCTGTGGACCGCGCGCGAGGCGTCCGCGCAGCAGGCGGTGACGAAGGGCGGCGCGAAGGTCCTGCCGGCCGCGCAGATCGATCGCGCGGCGTTCGTGAAGGCGATGCAGCCGCTGTGGACGAAGTACGAGAAGACGCCGCAGATGAAGCAGATCGTCGACGAGATCGAGGCCACCAAGTGACGCGTCGCACTTCCCTGAACGGCGCCGCGACCGCCGGCGGGGCGGCCGCCCCGGACGGGGCGGGGCCTGCGCGGCCGCATGTCGCGCCGCTCCTGCGCTGCGTGAACGACGTGCTGTTCCGCGTGCTGGCGGTGATCGCGTCGGCGTGCCTCGCGGTGCTGACGGTGCTGGTGTTCTACGCGGTCGTGATGCGCTACGTGTTCGAGAACGCGCCGGATTTCGTGGAGCCGATCGCGCTGCTGCTCGTGATCGTGATCGCGATGTTCGGCGCGGCGATGAAGGTGCGCGACGGTGGTCACATCGGCCTCGATTCGCTCGTGCGCCGGCTGCCGCCCAGGTCGCGCACGGTGGTGATCGCGATCCAGCACGTGAGCCTGATCGCGTTCGCGATCATGATCATGGCCGGCTGCGGCAGCATGGCCGCCGAGACGATGGGCGACCGCATTCCGATCATCGGGCTGCCCGAAGGCGTGCGCTACCTGATCGCGATGCCGGCCGCGATCGCCATCATCCTCTTCTCGCTCGAGCACCTGCTCGCGCTTCGTCGTTCTTCGCCGGGGCAATAACGCCATGGAACTCGCGATCCTGTCCGTCAGTTTTCTGATTTTCCTCGTGCTCGGCGTGCCCGTGTCGTTCGCGCTCGGCATCGCCTGCGTGCTGACCTATATGGTCGAAGGCCTGCCGATCGCGACCGCGATGCAGGCGATGATCTCGGGGATGAATGCGTTCTCGTTTCTCGCGGTGCCGTTCTTCATCTTCTCCGGCGAACTGATGCTGCACGGCGGCATCGCGGACCGGATCCTGCGCTTCGCGCAGGCGACTGTCGGCCACTTCCGCGGCGGCCTCGGGATGGCGAACGTCGTCGCCTGCACGCTGTTCGGCGGCGTGTCGGGCTCGCCGACCGCCGATACGTCGGCGATGGGCGGCGTGGTGATTC
Organism: Burkholderia sp. HAN2018; assembly: GCF_024704855.1. Taxonomy (NCBI): domain Bacteria; kingdom Pseudomonadati; phylum Pseudomonadota; class Betaproteobacteria; order Burkholderiales; family Burkholderiaceae; genus Burkholderia; species Burkholderia sp. HAN2018. The sequence continues at coordinate 15,788 of NZ_QOBB01000152.1, forward strand.
CGCTGATGAAGCGCGAAGGCTACAGCGCCGCGTACGCGGTCAACGTGACGACGCATGCGTCGCTCGCCGGCGCGCTGATGCCGACGTCGACCAACATGATCATCTACGCGTTCGCCGCGCAGGGCATCACCGGGATGCTGCACGGCCAGCCGGTGAGCGGCGTGTCGATCGGCGACCTGCTGTTTTCCGGGCTGCTGCCGGTGTTGTGGGTGATGGGCTTCGTGCTCGCCGCCGCGTACTGGCAGGCGGTGCGCCACGGCTACCCGCGCCGCGAAGACGGTTCGTCCGCGCTGCCTGCGTTTCCCGGCTGGTATGCGGTGCTGCGCAGCTTCGTCGGCGCGGTGCCCGGGTTGATGGTGATCGCGATCATCCTCGTGTGCGTCGCGAAGGGGATCGCGACCGCGACCGAAGCCGCCGCGATCGCCGTCGTGTACTCGCTCGTGCTGACAGCGGTCGTGTACCGCACGCTGACGGCCGAGAAGCTGCGCCGCGCGCTGTCGCATGCGGCGCGCACGACGGGGGTCGTGCTGCTGCTGATCGCGGTGTCGAACATGCTGCGCTTCCAGATGTCGTACCTGGAGATTCCGGATGCGATCGAGGGGCTGCTGAAGCAGTCGACCGCCGCGCCGTGGCTGATGCTGCTGTACATCAACATCATCCAGGTGTTCCTCGGCACGTTCGTCGACATGGCCGCGCACATCCTGATCACGACGCCGCTGTTCCTGCCGATCGCGATGGCGTGCGGTGTCGGGCCGGTGCAGTTCGGGATCATGCTGCTGCTGAACTGCTCGCTCGGCCTCGTGCATCCGCCGATCGGCTCGGTGCAGTTCGTCGGCTGCGCGATCGGCAACGTGTCGATCGGGGAGACGACGAAGATGGCGTGGCCGTATTACCTCGCGATCTTCAGTGCGATCAACATCGTCACATACATGCCGTTCTTCTCGACCTGGCTTCCCAGCTTGATCAGCGGACACGCGGTGTTCTGACCGTATGCGTTGCCTGACGCGGCGCCGGACGACCGAGGTTGTCCGGCGCCGCGTTCGTTTGCGCGGTGCCCTTTCAATTCACCGGAGCGCACATGCCCGCTCAATCCTGCCGCGCCTCCGGTTCGCCGTTTCCATCGGCCGACCGTTCGTCGCGCCGATCCGCCAGCTCTCGCCACAGCGCCGGGCGCGCATGATCGCGGGGCGGCAGCGGGATCACGTAGGCCACCCCCCGCACGTTGATCACGGCCCCCGAGTCGGGCAGCGTGGCCGGAATGCCGGAGAGCGGCGGGTCGGTATCCGGTTCGGAAGCCGTACCCGGGCCGGGCGGGTGTCGAAGCATCATGCGATTTCTCCCTGGCGCCGCGAAACGGCGCATCAATAGCGCACACGCCCGATCAACCCCAACGGATCGACGGCGTGCTGGACGGCGGCGGCGAGTTCCCGTTGCGCGGCCGGCACGTGCTTGCGGTAATACGCGACGTTGACCGGCCCGACGCCATGCTCCGCGCTGAAGCAGCCGCCGGCCCGCACGACGCGCTCGTACAGCGCGCCGCGCAGCGCCACCTGCTGCAGCGGCCCGTAGCGCTCCGCGTTGGCGTGGGGGATCGACACGACGAGATGGCAGCCGCCGTCGCCGAAATGACCGAACGTGTGACAGCGCAGCGACGGATGCGCCGCCGCGATCCATCGCTCGGCATCGGCGACGAATGCGGCCAGCGCGCCGCGCGGAAACGACACGTCGAACGACAGCGGAATGCCGTGCTGCGCAACCGCGACCGGCAGTGCATCGCGGATCCGCCAGAACCGTTCGGCCGGCGCGCAGGCCGCGTCGAGCACCACGCGTTCGCCTGCCAGCGTGTCGAGCGTCGCGATCGTGCGTTCCTCGAGCAGCCCGTCGAGCCCCGGCATGCCGGTCGCGATCTCGACGAGCGCGTAGCATGCGGCGGCGTTGGCTTCAAACGGAATGCGCAGCGCCGGAAACGCGGCGGCGACGCAGCCGACGGCCGCGGCCGACATGAATTCGAACGCCGACAGCATCTCGCCGAACGCACGCTCGAACGCGAGCAGGCCGGCGAGCGCCGCGTCGTACGACGCAAACGCGACGAACGCGGCACACGACGACCGTTCGAGCGGCGCGAGCGCGAACGACACGGCCGTCACGAGCCCGTGGGCGCCGTTCGCGCCGATGAAGCATTGCGTGACGTCGAAACCCGCGTTGCGCTTGCGCAGCGGCGCGAGCGCGTCGATCACGGTGCCCGCCGCGTCGGCGAGCACGACTTCGACGCCGAGCACGTTGCGGCGCACGTCGCCGTACTTGATCAGGCGGCTGCCGCCCGCGTTGGCGCCGACGAGGCCGCCGGCCGCCGGATCGCTGCCGAGGTCGATCGGCAGGCAGAGGCCGGCGTCGGCCGCCACGCGGTTGATGTCGGACAGCCGCGCGCCGGCCTCGACCGTGATGCTGCGATTCGCCGCGTCGAACGCGCGAACGGCGCGCATCCGGTCGAACGACACCACGCATTGCGTGCCGCTGCGATCGGGCACGGCGGCGCCGACGAGCCC
>NZ_QOBB01000153.1:0-18190 GCF_024704855.1 Burkholderia sp. HAN2018
CCGAAGCCGGGCTCGATCCGCAGTCGACCGGCAACGTACTCGCGATCGCGAGCGTGATGGGCATCGCCGGCGCGGCGCTCGCGTCGTGCGCGGGCGGCCGGCTCGCGCGGCGCGCCATGCTGACGGCCGGTTACGCGCTGCTGGCGGCCTCGCTCGTCGCGCTCGCCGTGATGCGGCAAGCCGGCGGTTACAGCGCGGCGATCTTCGCGTTCAAGTTCGCGTGGACATTCGTCCTGCCGTTCATCCTCGCGACCGTCGCGCAGATCGATTCGTCGGGCCGCCTCGTGGCCACGCTCAATTTCGTGATCGGCGCCGGCCTCGCTGCCGGCCCGTTGCTCGCCGGGCTGATGCTCGACGCCGGCGGCACGATGCACGCGCTGTTCACGATCGCGACGGCTGTCGCGATCGTGTCTTTCGCCGCGCTGCGCCACATCGATCGCCGCACGCACGCCTCCGTTTCCTCCCAACCGTGACAGGTCTCGCACATCCATGAATCGCACTGCCTTTTTTACCGACGAACGCACTTTCTGGCACACCGGCGGCACGCATGCGCTGTTCTTCCCGGTCGGCGGCTGGGTCCAGCCGCCGTCGAGCGCGGGCTACGCGGAATCGCCCGATTCGAAGCGCCGTTTCCTGTCGCTCGTGCAGGCCTCGGGCCTGGCCGCGCAGCTCGACCTGCGCGGCGCCGAACCGGCAACGACCGCCGACCTGCTGCGCATTCATCCCGCGCACTATCTCGACGCGTTCCGCGCACTCAGCGACGCGAACGGCGGCGACCTCGGCGATCTCGCGCCGTTCGGCAAAGGGAGCTACGAGATCGCCGCGCTGTCTGCCGGCCTTGCGATCGCGGCCGTCGATACGGTCGTCGGCGAGCGCGCGGCCAACGCGTTCTCGCTGTCGCGGCCGCCCGGTCACCACTGCTTGCGCGATCGCCCGATGGGCTTCTGCATGCTGGCGAACATCCCGATCGCGATCGAGGCCGCCCGCGCGAAACACGGCATCGAGCGCGTCGCGGTGATCGACTGGGACGTGCATCACGGCAACGGCACGCAGTCGATCTACTACGACGATCCGGACACGCTGACGATCTCGCTGCACCAGGACCGCTGCTTCCCGCCCGGCTATAGCGGCGCGGACGATCGCGGCGAAGGCGCGGGCGTCGGCGCGAACCTGAACGTGCCGCTGCTCGCGGGCAGCGGCGACGATGCATATCGGTACGCGTTCGAGCGGATCGTGCTGCCGGCGCTGGCGCGTTTCCGGCCCGAGCTGATCGTCATCGCCAGCGGCCTCGACGCGAGCGCGGTCGATCCGCTAGCGCGCATGCAGTTGCATACCGACAGCTACCGGTTCATGACGCGTGCGGTGAAGGATGCCGCGCAGCGCCATTGCGGCGGGCGGCTCGTGATCGTTCACGAAGGCGGCTATTCGGAGGCGTACGTGCCGTTCTGCGGGCTCGCGATCGTCGAGGAACTGGCCGGCATTCGTACCGACGTCGCCGATCCGATGCTCGACCTCGCGATCGCGCAGCAGCCGGGCGAACGGTTCGTCGCGTTCCAGCGCGGGCTGCTCGACGAGTTGGCGGCGTTGTTCGGGTTGTAATGCGCGCTGACGAATGCGCCGGGGCCGGCCGGCGGCGGCCCTCTTGCGCGATCGGAGCGGATGGGGTCTCCTGTGCCTTTATCCCCGTTCCGGCCCGAAGCCGTACTCTTCCGATGAAATCGTCCCCGCGCGACAACAATGACGATGCCAAGACGCGCCGCCAGCCTTCGAAGCTGGCCCTAAACATCGCCGCCGTGACGGTCGGCCTCATCACGTTCGCACTCGGCGCGGCGTGGGTGATCTATAGCTGGATCGTCGATCGCGAAGCGCAGTATTTCGCGATCCCGCTGGTTTTTTCGGTGCCGGTGATCGTGGCGGTCGCGATCCGGAGTTTCTGGGAATAGACGCGCCTGAAACGGCGAAGCGCCGCGAGTCGGGTGACGCGCGGCGCTTCGTCGGGCTTGTTCCGGATGACGCGGCGAGCCGCTCGACTCGCCTGCGCGCCGGTCACAGGCCGGGACGCGGGCACGGATTGGAGACCGCGCCCTGATACCCACCGGTGACGGCGCCCAGCACGGCGCCGGCCAGCGACGTACCGAGCGCTTTCAGCACGTTTTCGGTCGACAGCGACTCGCCGCCCGCCATCACCCGCCCCGAGTACGCAGAGCACGCCGACGTCGATGCAGCCACATGCAGCGGCCTGGCGCTCCATGCGACGTTGTCGGCAGGTGTATTGGCAAACGCCGGCGCGGCCAGCATCAGCGCCAGAACGGAAATCGGAATGCGTACGGTGTTTTTCATCGGTGGCCCCTCGGTGTTCTCGTACTTCTCGCATTCGATAGCGCTGACGATATTACATGCGGCCGAATTTGAGGGTGCGCTCCTCGTACGGCTGCACGTCCGCGAACAAGACAGGCATCAACGAAAAAGCGCTGCGGTCAGCCGACCGGCAGCGCTTTTTCGGGAACCGCACCCCGACGAGTGCATGTTCGACTTCTGGTGCGTGAGGCCGGACTCGAACCGGCACACCCTTGCGGGCGTCAGGACCTAAACCTGGTGCGTCTACCAATTTCGCCACTCACGCGCATTTTCCGTCGCCTGACTACGCGGCACGCAAGATGCGTTGCCGCGCGCCCGGGACATCGCGCCGGCCTCGAGCCGGCACGCCCGATCAGGCGAGCGCGAGATTCTACCCGATCCGGGCGGCGTTGTCTCGCCCCGCCGGCACCCGTCGTGCGGCGGTGCTAGAATGCCGCGCTCGACGTTTCGGCACCGCGCCGCCGCGCGTCCCCCGAACCCGCCCCCACACGATTCCGCCCGTGAACTTCGACGACTACTGTCAGCAAAAGGCCGCCCCTGCGGGCTCCAGCGTCTACTACGCGTTGCGTCAGGCGCCGCTCGCCACGCAACCGCGCCTGACCGCGCTGTTCGCGCTGCGCCGCGAACTCGAGGAAACCGTCAAGGAAACCAGCGACCCGACCGTCGGACACACGAAGCTCGCGTGGTGGCACAAAGAACTCGCGGCGCTGGCCGACGGACAGCCGTCGCATCCGGTCACGAAGGCGCTCGCGCAGCATCACCCCGCGATCGCCGCCGAAGCCGACGCGTTGCGCACGCTCGTCAACGGCTACGGGATGGATCTCGAACAGGCGCGCTACCTCGATTTCGCGAATCTGCAGCGCTACATCGCGCAGGTCGGCGGCACCTTCGCGTCGCTGGTCGCGCGCGCCAGTTCGGCGAACCCGGCCGACCCGCAGCCGTGGGCCGCGGACGCCGGCCGCGCGCTGATGCTCGCGCAGTTCGTGCAGGAACTCGGCAACGACGCGCGCCACGGCCGCATCTACCTGCCGATCGACGAACTGCAGCGCTACAACGTGACGGCGGCCGACCTGCTGAACCGTCGCTACAGCCCCGCGTTCACCGAGCTGCTGCAATTCCAGACGGCACGGGCACGCGAAGCGCTTGCGGCCGCCGAAGCGGCGATCCCCGCATCCGGGCGCCGCGCACAGCGCACGCTGCGCGCGCAGATCGCACTGGCCGGCGCGCTGCTCGACGAAATCGAGCGCGACGACTACCAGGTGCTGCACCAGCGCATTGCACTGACGCCGATCCGCAAGCTGTGGATCGCGTGGCGCGCCGCGCGCCGCCGCTGAACGTCACGACGCATCACGCCTTCAACAACGGCAGCGTGTCGAAGCGCTGCTGCAGCACGCGCGTCGCATCGAGCCCCCACCACGGCCCGAGCACGGTCGCATAAAGCTGGCGGAAATCGACCGCGACCGGCAGGTTGCCGTTGCCGTCGAGCCGCCCGAGCGCCGGCGGTGCGCCGTACAGCCCGCCGGCCACGCGACCGCCCATCACGAAATGCGGCGCGGCCGTGCCGTGATCGGTGCCGTTGCTCTGGTTCTCCCGCACGCGCCGCCCGAATTCCGCATACGTCATCACGAGCGTCTGGTTCCAGCGCCCGAGTTCGATCAATGCGCCGCGCATCGCGCTCATCCCTTCCGCGAACTGCTTGAGCAGCGCGGCCTGCTGCCCCGGCTGGTTCTGGTGCGTGTCGAAGCCGTTGAGCGTCAGGCGCAGCACCGCGACACCATCCTGCGCACCGGGCCCGGACGCTTCGCACGCGGCCAGCACCTGCATCGCGGTCTTCACCGACGTGCCGAACGCACCGGCCGGAAAAGCCGTCCGGAATTCGCGCATCCCGCCGCGCGGGCGCAGCCGGTCGGCGGCCTTCACGATGTCGTTCTCGACGTCGATGATGTGTGCGAGCGCGGGGTTCTGCTCGCGCAGCGACGACGGCTCGGCGAGGCGGGCCGCACGGATGAACTGCGCGGGATTGACGAGCGCGATCGCGCGCGCGCCGTTCGCGAGCGGCCCCATCTCGGCGCTGCCGAGCACGACGCCGTCCGCCGCGAACCCGGGCGGCACCGGCGCCTGCGCGAACGTCCGCGTGAGCCAGCCTTCGTGCAGGTACTGGTCGGAGCGTGACGCGGTATCCCAGATCTCGATCGAGCGGAAATGCGACAGGTTCGGCTGCGGATAACCGACGCCCTGCACGACCGCGACCTGCCCGTCGCGCCACAGCGGCATCAGCGGCGCGAGCGACGGATGCAGCCCCGTGTGCGCGTCGAGTTGCAGCACCTGCTCGCGCTTGATGCCGATGCTGCGCCGGAACTGGTAATACAGCGGATCGGCATACGGCACCACCGTGTTGAGGCCATCGTTGCCGCCCTTCAGCTCGACGAGGATCAGCACGTTCGCATACCCTGCCGCCGGCTGCCGTCCGGTCGCAGCCATCGCGGGCGCCTGCCACAGCGACACGCCGGCTGCGGCCGCGGCGCCCGTCAGCGTCAGAAAATCACGTCGGTTCATCGCGCATCCTTTGGTTCGCCGCCTGGCACCTTTGCCGCACCGGCTCCCCGCTTCATCGTCGTTCGAATCATTTCAGTTGATAGGCCGGATCCATCAGCAGCGCCTCGAGATACGCGCTGCCGGTCGAATCCGTGTCGATCGCCGCGACTGGCGAAAGCTGCAGCACCGCGTGCTGCAACTGAAGCTCGGTCGACAAGCCCGCGATCGCCTGCGGCCGCGCGCGATATTGCGCGAGCCAGCGTTCGAGGTCGAAACGCAGGCCGCCGCGCGCGGGCCTGGCAGGCGCCGCGCGCATGCCGGCGGCGGACGCCGTATCGACCACCGGCATCGCGTGCGCGCGGACATTCGGCGGCGGCGCCATCGCACGCGCCGGCGGGTGCATGCCGGCCGTCTCGGTCGCGCGGAACAGTTGCTCGACGAACTGCTTGCGCGCAAGCAGCGTGGTGCTGTTGATCCACAGCGCGCCGCCCGGCCAGCCCTTCACGTTCGGCGGATAGAACAGGTTCTGCCCGAGCGTGCGCACGGTGTTCGCAAGCATCTGCGGATCGCCGTACGCAACGTCGAACAGCCGCACCGAGCCAACGACGAATTCCGCCGGCGACTTGACGAGCACGCCGCGATTGCGCGGGTCCCAGAAGGCGTCGGTCGACCACAGCGCGGCGAGCGCCGCGCGAATGTCGTAGCCGCTCGCGCGAAACCGCTCGGCCACCGCATCGAGCGCGCCCGGATCGGGCGTATCCGACACGAACTCGCGCCACAGCTTGCCGGCGATGAAGCGCGCGGTGCCGGGCTGCTTCAGCAGGATGTCGAGGAAGCCGTCGCCGTCGAACGGCCCCGTTTCGCCGAGGATCGTCTTGTCGCCCGCATCGTGCCATTCCGGGCGCACCTCGAAGCGCAGCATGTCGGGATCGACCGTCCAGCCCGTCATCGCGCGCGCGGCTTCGGTCACGTCGTATTGCGTGTAATGCCCTTCGCCGAGCGTGAACAGCTCCATCACCTCGCGTGCGAAGTTCTCATTCGGGCGGCCCTTGCGATTGCTCGCGCCGTCGAGATACTGAAGCATCGCCGGATCCTTCGCGACCGCGTGCAGCAGCACGCCGAAGTTGCCGAGCGCCTCGCGGCGAAACAGCGCGTTCTGCGCGGCCATCGTCTGCGGGTAAGGCACCTTGTCCTGCCCCGACGTGAAGTGCCCGTGCCAGAACAGCGTCATGCGCTCGGTCAGCGGCGACGGCGTGACGATCATCTCGTTGACCCAGGCCGCACGCAGCGCATCGTAGCGGACATTGCGCTCGCGCTGCTCGTCGCGCCGCATGTCGGGGGTCAGCGCCTGGCGTTGCGCGCGCGTCGGCGGCAACTCGGCGATCCAGTCCGGCCACGTCGTGACGGGCTCGCGCCGAACACTGCCGAGCGTGTCGGCCACGACCTGCGCGCGCGTCATGCCGACGATGCGCGCGACATCGGCGGGCGCGGGAGAAAAACCGGTACGGCTCAGGAAAAACAATGCATCGTCGGCGTCGAGCGGCGACTGCATGGCGGGCGACGGCGCCGGTGCGGCAGCGTTCGCTTTCATCGTCATGGACTCCCGGTGCGCACCGGCCGTGCGGATGCCGGTACAACGGCAATCGGCAGGCGAAAGTTGACGGAAAAATTGCTACGAATCTTTTCCGCGCGATGTATCGCGTTGTAATCCGCAGGACGAAAGACGGCGCGTCAGCGCTTGTACAGCTCGCGAACGGCGTCCTCGATGTGCTGGCGCAAAAGGTGGCGCTCCTCGGGCGTCATGTGCCCGTCGCGGCGGCGCTGTTCGAGATCGGGAGGCACGGCGGAACGGACCGTCATCTCGGCGGTACGATCGGACTGCGGCGCTTTGCCGCGCGGCAGCTTGCGCGACGATGCGCCCTGCTCGGGGCGCTGCGCATACGCGAAGTTCGACGCATACGGACCGGCGAGCGCGATCGTCAGCATCAGTGCAATCCGGGCAGATCGCATGACCGTCCTCGCTTCTTTGGTCGATTTGTTCCCTTCGTCACGCGGCAACCGGTTACCTCTGGTACTTGAAAAACCCTGCGGAATTCGGGTGTGCAAAGATGAATGATGGAGTGCAGGGGAGTATCTACCGAATTTCGGCTTCGAGTAAAGGAATCTATATAGCCTGCCTTTACTCGGCGCGACACTACGGGTAAATTTTGTAACCGACTGTAACGCACGAAAATACGTGGCCGTGCGTCAATTCCCATTCGCGATAAGATGCCGATCATGGAAACGAAAAACCCCTCCAAGATTCTCGTCGTCGACGACGACCCGCGCCTGCGCGATCTGCTGCGCCGCTATCTCGGCGAGCAGGGTTTCAATGTCTACGTCGCCGAAAACGCAACCGCAATGAACAAGCTCTGGGTCCGCGAGCGTTTCGACCTGCTCGTGCTCGACCTGATGCTCCCGGGCGAAGACGGCCTGTCGATCTGTCGCCGCCTGCGCGGCAGCAACGACCGCACGCCGATCATCATGCTCACCGCGAAGGGCGAGGACGTCGATCGCATCGTCGGCCTCGAGATGGGCGCCGACGATTACCTGCCGAAGCCGTTCAACCCGCGCGAGCTCGTCGCGCGCATTCATGCGGTGCTACGCCGCCAGGCGCCGGCCGAGCTGCCGGGCGCACCGTCGGAAACCACCGAGGTGTTCGAGTTCGGCGAATTCTCGCTGAACCTCGCGACCCGCACACTGACGAAATCCGGCCAGGAAATTCCACTGACGACCGGCGAATTCTCGGTGCTGAAGGTATTCGCGCGCCATCCGCGCCAGCCGCTGTCGCGCGAGAAGCTGATGGAACTCGCGCGCGGCCGTGAATACGAAGTGTTCGACCGCAGCCTCGACGTGCAGATTTCGCGCCTGCGCAAGCTGATCGAACCGGATCCGGGCAGCCCGCGTTTCATCCAGACCGTCTGGGGCCTCGGCTACGTGTTCATCCCGGACGGCGCCGCCTGATCTTTTTCCTTTCCGGTTTCGCCCGCCCACGGCCCGTCCCATGCGTATCGACCGGCGCCTCCTGCAGCTCGCGTTCGGCGGGCTGTTCTGGCGCACTTTCCTGCTGATCGCGCTGCTGATCTCGGTCAGTCTCGCCGCGTGGTTCCAGAGCTTTCGTGTGATCGAGCGCGAGCCGCGCGCGCAGCGCGTGGCTCTCCAGCTCGTCGCGGTCGTGAAGCTCACGCGCACCGCCCTGCTCTATTCCGATCCCGACCTGCGGCGCGCGCTGCTGCAGGATCTCGAGAGCAACGAGGGCGTGCGCGTGTACCCGCGCGAAAAGACCGACAAGTTCAAGCTGCAGCCCGACGAATCGCTGAACCGCCTGATCGAGCACGACATCCGCAGCCGCCTCGGCGACGATACCGTGATCGCGCAGTCGGTCAACGACATTCCCGGCGTGTGGATCAGCTTCAAGATCGACGATGACGATTACTGGGTCGCGCTCGACCGCGACCAGCTCGACAACGTCACGGGCCTGCAGTGGGCCGGCTGGGGGCTGTTCGCGCTCGCGCTGTCGCTGTTCGGCTCCGCGTTCATCACCAGCCTCGTGAACCGGCCGTTCTCGCGGCTCGCGCTCGTCGCGCGCCAGGTCGGCTCGGGGCAGGCGCCCGACCCGCTGCCCGAGCGCGGGATGGGCGTCGCGGCCGACACCAACCGCAGCTTCAACCAGATGGTGCGCGACCTCGAGCAGCTCGAGGCCGATCGCGCGCTGATGCTCGCGGGCATCTCGCACGACCTGCGCACGCCGCTCGCGCGGCTGCGGCTCGAGACCGAGATGAGCCCGTCCGACCAGGCGACCAAGGACGCGATGGTCGACGACATCGAGCAAATGGATCGCATCATCGCGGCCTTCATCGACTACGCGCGTCCGACCCAGCGCAAGCCGGAGCCGGTCGACCTCTCCTCGATCGCGCACGAAGTCGCCGCGCGCGTATCGGGCGAGGACGGCGTCGAGATCCGCACGCGGCTCGCGCCGAACGCCGTGATCGAAGCCGACGAGACCGACATGCGCCGCGTGATCGGCAACCTCGTCGAAAACGCACGCAAATACGGCCAGAGCCGCGACGACGGCGTGTCGCGCATCACGCTCGAGACGCGCGTGACGCACGCGCGCGTCGAGCTGTCGGTAAGCGACGAGGGCCCCGGCATCCCCGAGGACCAGCTGCCGCTCGTGATGCGGCCGTTCTATCGCGTCGACACGGCGCGCACCAAGGCGGACGGCACGGGGCTCGGGATGGCGATCGTGCTGCGCCTCGTCGGCCGCTATCGCGGTGCGCTGCGCCTGCGCAACCGCAGCCCCGACGCGGGCCTCGAAGTCACGCTCGAATTCCCCGGCGCCGGCAAGGCACGTGCGACGGCGTGACGCGCTCGCGTGCGCCTGCCGCCCTTCACACTATCGATCCGGTTGAAAAAAACTATGGGCGACGTTAGTCAAAATCTATTGAAGCGCCTTACTAATAGTGTTACAGTCTCGCCCATGCTGTCACACCATCGTTGCAGCACCGAGGTAGCTTGACTCAGTCTTCTTCCCAACTCATACAGGAGTATCCGCATGAAAACCGTTGGCGATAAACTCGAAGCTTTCACCGTCGTGGCCGCGAAGCCGGGCTTCAACAACCACGAAGAAAACGGCCAGTCGGCATTCGAGACCGTCACCGAAGCGTCGTTCCCGGGCAAGTGGAAGATCATCTACTTCTACCCGAAGGACTTCACGTTCGTGTGCCCGACGGAAATCGTCGAATTCGCAAAGCTCACGAAGCAGTTCGAAGAGCGCGACGCCGTCCTGCTGGGCGGCAGCTCGGACAACGAATTCGTCAAGCTCGCATGGCGCCGTGAGCACAAGGACCTCGACAAGCTGAACCACTACTCGTTCGGCGACGTCAAGGGCGAGCTGATCGACCAGCTCGGCGTGCGCGACAAGGAAGCCGGCGTGGCCCTGCGTGCAACGTTCATCGTCGACCCGGACAACACGATCCAGCACGTTTCGGTGAACAACCTGAACGTCGGCCGCAGCCCGGAAGAAGTCCTGCGGATTCTGGACGGCCTGCAAACGGACGAACTCTGCCCGTGCAACCGTGCAGTCGGCGGCGCAACGCTGTAAGCGCATCGATGCACGAAGCCCGCGGCGCACGTCCTGCCTGCGGGCTTTTTTAACGGCCAACCCATAGGAGATATCAATGGAATTCATCGATTCGATTAAGGCACGTATTCCCGACTACGCGAAGGACATTCGCCTGAACCTCGACGGCACGATCTCGCGCTCGTCGCTCGAAGGCACCGACGCGGTCGGCGTCGCGCTGGCGGCGGCGATCGCGGCGAAGAGCACGGTACTCATCAAGACGATCCGCGAAGCCGGCGTCCTGTCGCCCGAAGAGACGAATGCCGTGCTGACGGCGGCCGCGCTGATGGGGATGAACAACACCTGGTATCCGTATGTCGAGATGGCCGACGACGCCGACCTGAAGACGCAACGTGCCGAACTGCGGATGGGCGCGTACGCGACGCACGGCGGCGTCGACAAGCGCAAGTTCGAGATGTACGCGCTCGCCGCGTCGATCGTCGGCAAGTGCCACTTCTGCGTGAAGTCGCACTATGCGCTGCTGAAGAACGAGCAAGGGATGACAGTCACGCAGTTGCGCGACGTCGGCCGTATCGCATCGGTGATCAACGCCGCCGCGCAGGTGATCGCCGCCGAAGGCGAATAAGCGGTTGCGTTCCGCGCCGGCAGCAATGCCGGGCGCGGCGCCGGCTTCAAACGAAAATGCCACGCAGATGCGTGGCATTTTTCATTGCCGCGGCATCGCGCGGGGCGAACCGCGCGATGCCGCTGGCCCCCGTCAACCGCCCTGCTTCACCAGCAGCGCGGCGGCCTGCGCCTCGATCCCTTCGCCGCGGCCGAGATAACCGAGCTTTTCGTTCGTCTTCGCCTTCACGTTCACGCGATCGAGCGGCAGCCCGAGATCGGCCGCGATGTTCGCGCGCATCCCGTCGATATGCGGTGCCAGCTTCGGCGCCTGGGCGATCACGGTGCTGTCGACGTTCTGGATCGTGAAGCCGGCCGCCTTGATGCGGGCCGCGCACTCGCGCAGCAGCACGCGGCTGTCGGCGCCCTTGAATGCCGCGTCCGTGTCGGAGAAGTGGCGGCCGATGTCGCCGAGCGCCGCCGCGCCGAACAGCGCGTCGGTGATCGCGTGCAGCAGCACGTCCGCGTCCGAGTGGCCGAGCAGGCCGCGTTCGTACGGAATCGTCACGCCGCCGATGATGAGGGGGCGCCCCTCGACGAGCTGGTGCACGTCGTAGCCTTGTCCGATTCTGAAATCCATGCGTGTTCCGATTGAGAGGGGGTGAAAGTCAGGAGGCGTTCGCGGGGCGCGCGAGGATCGCTTCCGCGAGCGCGAAATCCTCCGGGTACGTGACCTTGAAATTGCGCAGGCTGCCCTGCACGACGCGCGGCGTATGGCCGGCCCATTCGATCGCGCTCGCTTCGTCGGTCAGGTCGTGCCCTTCGCGCTGCGCGCGCAGGATCGCCTCGCGCAGCATGCCGATGCGGAACATCTGCGGCGTCTGCGCCTGCCACAGCGCGTCGCGCGACTCGGTGCGCGCGATCGCGTCGCCGCCGGCCGGCACGCGCTTGAGCGTATCGGCAACCGGCAGCGCGACGATGCCGCCGACCGGATCGTCCTTCAGCGTCGCGACGAGCGTGCGGATCAGCTCCGGCGTGATGCCCGGGCGCGCGGCGTCGTGCACCAGCACCCAGTCCTGGTCGGTCGCGCCGAATTCGGCCAGCCCGAGCAGCCCGTTCAGCACCGACGCCTGGCGCGAGCCGCCGCCGCAGCGGCGCACCGCGAAGCGCAGGCCCGCGAAGCGGCGCGCGTCGAAATGGGAATCGTCGGGCGCGAGCACGACGAGCGTCTGCGCGAATTCGCTGCACGCGTCGAACGCGGCGAGCGTGTAGTGCAGCAGCGCGCGGCCGGCCAGCGTGCGGTATTGCTTCGGCACGGCCGAACCGGAACGGCTGCCCGTGCCGGCACAGGGAATCAGGGCGAAAAGTCGGGGAGTCACGAAGGGAAACGCCGGAAAGATGAAATCGAGAAGCGGATTTTATAATAGGTCTTTCGTCTCGACCGGCGCACCGCGATGCGCCCGTGCACGCCACCCCTGTCGTCCCTATGCCAGATAACGCTTCCACCCCGTCCGCCTCGCCCATTGCCCGCGTCAAGTCCGGCCAGCGTTTCGCCTTCGACGGCGCGCATGGTTCCGCCGACGCGCTCGCCATCGCCCGTTATCTCGCCGACAACCGCCAGGACGTGCCGCTCCTCGCGGTGATCTGCGCGAACGCGGTCGACGCGCAGCGGCTCTCGCAGGAAATCCGCTACTTCTCGCCCGACGCCCGCGTGCGCCTGCTGCCGGACTGGGAAACGCTGCCGTACGACACGTTCTCGCCGCACCAGGACCTCGTATCGGAGCGTCTCGCGACGCTGCACGATCTCGGCGAGGGCCGCTGCGACATCCTGCTCGTGCCCGCGACCACCGCGCTGTACCGGATGCCGCCTGCGTCGTTCATGGCCGCGTACACGTTCGCATTCGCGCAGGGCGAGCGGCTCGACGAGGCGAAGCTGAAGGCGCAGCTCACGCTGGCCGGCTACGAGCACGTGAGCCAGGTCGTGCGGCCCGGCGAATACTGCGTACGCGGCTCGCTGATCGACCTGTACCCGATGGGCTCGCCGCTGCCGTACCGGATCGACCTGTTCGACGACCAGGTCGACTCGATCCGCGCGTTCGACCCCGACACGCAGCGCAGCCTCTACCCGGTGCGCGACGTGCGCCTGCTGCCCGGCCGCGAGTTTCCGTTCGACGAAGCCGCGCGCACGGCCTTCCGCAGCCGCTGGCGCGAGACGTTCGAAGGCGACCCGAGCCGCGCGCCGATCTACAAGGACATCGGTAACGGCGTGCCGTCGGCCGGCATCGAGTATTACCTGCCGCTGTTCTTCGACGAAACCGCCACGCTGTTCCACTACCTGCCGCAGGATGCGCACCTCGTGTTCGCCGGCGATCTCGAAGCGTCGATCCGCCGCTTCACGGCCGACACGAAGCAGCGTCATGCGTTCCTCGCGCACGATCGCGAGCGGCCGATCCTCGAACCGCAGCGCCTGTTCCTGTCCGACGAGGATTTCTTCGCGTTCGCGAAGCCGTTCGCACGCGTCGTGCTGCCCGCGCAGCCGGCCGGCGGCTGGGCGACGGCGCTGCCCCAGCTCTCCGTCGATCGCCATGCCGACGATCCGCTCGCGTCGCTGCGCACGTTCGTCGAATCGTCCGGCAAGCGCGTCCTGCTGACCGTCGAATCGGCCGGCCGTCGAGAGACGATCCTGCAACTGCTCGCCGAACACCATCTGCGCCCCGCGTCGAACGACCACTTCGCGGGCTGGCTCGAGAGCGACGAACGTTTCGCGCTCGGCGTCGCGCCGCTCGCGAACGGCTTCGCGGTGCCGGGCGAAGGCTACGCGGTCGTCACCGAGACCGAGCTGTACGGCGCGCTCGGCCGCCGCGCGGGCCGCCGCCGACAGGAACAGGCGAGCAACGTCGACGCGATGGTGCGCGACCTGTCGGAACTGAAGGTCGGCGACCCGGTCGTCCACGCGCAGCACGGCATCGGCCGCTACATGGGCCTCGTGTCGATGGACCTCGGCGAAGGCGAGACCGAATTCCTGCATCTCGAATACTCGGGCGACAGCAAGCTCTACGTGCCGGTCGCGCAATTGCACGTGATCTCGCGCTACAGCGGCGCCGATCCCGACAGCGCGCCGCTGCACGCGCTCGGCTCCGGCCAGTGGGAGCGCGCGAAACGCAAGGCCGCGCAGCAGATCCGCGATACGGCCGCCGAGCTGCTGAACCTGTATGCGCGCCGCGCGGCCCGCGAAGGCCACGCGTTCTCGCTCGATCCGCGCGACTACGTGAAGTTCGCCGAGAGCTTCGGCTTCGAGGAAACGCCCGACCAGGCGGCAGCCATCGCGGCCGTGATCGGCGACATGACGAGCGGCAAGCCGATGGACCGCCTCGTGTGCGGCGACGTCGGCTTCGGCAAGACCGAGGTCGCGCTGCGCGCCGCGTTCATCGCGGTGCTGGGCGGCAAGCAGGTCGCGCTGCTGTCGCCGACCACGCTGCTCGCCGAGCAGCACACGCAGACCTTCGCCGACCGCTTCGCGGACTGGCCGGTGCGGATCGTCGAGCTGTCGCGCTTCAAGACGACGAAGGAAGTGAACGCGGCGATCGCGCAGATCAACGAAGGCAGCGTCGACATCGTGATCGGCACGCACAAGCTGCTGTCGTCGGACGTGCAGTTCAAGCGCCTCGGCCTCGTGATCATCGACGAGGAACACCGCTTCGGCGTGCGCCAGAAGGAAGCGCTGAAGGCGTTGCGCGCGGAAGTCGACGTGCTGACGCTCACCGCGACGCCGATTCCGCGCACGCTCGGGATGGCGCTCGAGGGGCTGCGCGACTTCTCGGTCATCGCGACCGCGCCGCAGAAGCGCCTCGCGATCAAGACCTTCGTGCGCCGCGAGGAAGAAAGCGTGATTCGCGAGGCGATGCTGCGCGAGCTGAAGCGCGGCGGCCAGGTGTACTTCCTGCACAACGAGGTCGAGACGATCGAGAACCGCAAGGCCATGCTCGAGGCGCTCGTGCCCGAGGCGCGCATCGTGATCGCGCACGGCCAGATGCACGAACGCGAGCTCGAACGGGTGATGCGCGATTTCGTCGCGCAGCGCGCGAACGTGCTGCTGTGCACGACCATCATCGAGACCGGCATCGACGTGCCGAGCGCGAACACGATCATCATGCATCGCGCGGACAAGTTCGGTCTCGCGCAGCTCCACCAGTTGCGCGGCCGCGTCGGCCGTTCGCACCACCAGGCGTACGCGTACCTGCTCGTGCACGATCCGCAGGCGCTGACCAAGCAGGCGCAGCGCCGGCTGGAAGCGATCCAGCAGATGGAGGAACTCGGTTCGGGCTTCTATCTCGCGATGCATGACCTCGAGATCCGCGGCACCGGCGAAGTGCTCGGCGACAAGCAGTCGGGCGAGATCCACGAGATCGGCTTCCAGCTTTATACGGACATGCTGAACGACGCGGTGAAGGCGCTGAAGAACGGCAAGGAGCCCGACCTCACCGCCCCGCTCGCCGCGACGACGGAAATCAACCTGCATGCGCCGGCGATCCTGCCGGCCGACTACTGCGCGGACGTGCAGGAGCGGCTGTCGCTGTACAAGCGGCTCGCGAACTGCGAGCACGGCGACGCGATCGACGGTATCCAGGAAGAACTGATCGACCGCTTCGGCAAGCTGCCGCCGCAGGCGCACGCGCTGGTCGAGACGCACCGGCTGCGGATCGCCGCGAAGCCGCTCGGCATCGTGAAGATCGACGCGAGCGAGGCCGCGATCGGGTTGCAGTTCGAGCCGAATCCGCCGATCGATCCGATGCGGATCATCGAGATGGTGCAGAAGCACCGGCACATCAAGCTCGCGGGCCAGGACAAGCTGCGGATCGAGACGCGCTCGCCCGACCTCGCGATCCGCGTGTCGACGATCAAGGAAACGCTGCGCGCGCTCGCCCCAAGGCAGGGCGCGGTGGCCGCGGCGCGCTGACGGGTCGTGACGCGGTCCTGACGGCCGCGCCGATGCTGCACCGCACTGCGCGCGGCGCGGGCGGGCCGGCGCGTTTTTGAGTATGATTTTCGCATTCATCAGACGGAGTTTTGCCATGTCCACTCTCGACGCCACGGCGCCGTCCACCGACACCCAAGGCGACGCGTCGCTCGTCAGCCTGCCCTGGATCAAGCAACTGGTGTCGATGGACACGACGAGCCGCGTGCCGAACCTCGGCCTGATCGAAACGGTGCGCGACGCGCTCGCCGCGAAAGGCATCGCCTCGACGATCACGCACGATCCACGCGAAGGCTGGGCGAACCTGTTCGCGACCGTGCCCGCGCACGACGGCTCGACGAACGGCGGCATCGTGCTGTCGGGGCATACCGACGTCGTGCCGGTCGACGGCCAGCAATGGGACAGCAACCCGTTCGCGCCGGAAATCCGCGACGGCCGCCTGTACGGCCGCGGCACCTGCGACATGAAGGGTTTCATCGGCGCCGCGCTCGCGCTGCTGCCCGAGATGCAGGCGACGAAGCTCGCGAAGCCGATCCATTTCGCGCTGTCCTACGACGAGGAAATCGGCTGCGCCGGCGCGCCGCTGATGATCGCCGACCTCGTCAAGCGCGGCGTGCAACCGTCGGGCTGCATCGTCGGCGAGCCGACCAGCATGCGGCCGATCATCGCGCACAAGGGCATCAACGCATACCGCTGCTGCGTGCGCGGCCACGCGGCGCACTCGTCGCTGACGCCGAAGGGGCTGAACGCGATCGAGTATGCGGCGCGCCTCATCTGCCACATCCGCGACATCGCCGACCGCTTCCGCGCCGAAGGGCCGTTCGACGCGCTGTACGACGTGCCGTTCACGACCGCGCAGACGAGCACGATCCAGGGCGGCAACGCGATCAACACGGTGCCGGCCGAGTGCCGTTTCGACTTCGAATTCCGCAACCTGCCGACGCTCGATCCCGAGCAGATCTTCACGCGCATCGAAGCGTATGCACGGGAAACGCTGCTGCCGCAGATGCTTCGTGAGCATCCGAATGCCGCGATCGAATTTTCGAAGATCGCCGCGGCGCCCGGCCTCGACGCAACCGAACAGGCCGCGATCACGCAACTCGTGCGCGCGCTGACGGCGGACCAGGACAAGCGCAAGGTCGCATACGGCACCGAGGCCGGCCTGTTCGAACGCGCGGGCATCCCGAGCGTCGTATGCGGGCCCGGCAACATCGAGCAGGCACACAAGCCGAACGAATATGTCGAGCTCGCGCAGCTCGCCGGCTGCGAGCAGTTCCTGCGCAAGTTCATCCGCAGCATGTCGGTCGACGCGCACTGACTGCCTCCCGCCACGCCGGCCCGCGTGTGCGGGCCGGCCCACTCCGCCACCCGCCACGTCATGTCGACTGAACAACAGGGCACGGCCCATACGACGATCGACGGCGAGCCGATCCCGACGCTCGACGAAATCGCCGCGCAGCATTTCGCGCTGTCGCCCTGGGTCGCGCGCACGCCCGTGTTCGAACGCGCCGACCTGCCGTCCCTCGAGGGCACGCACGTCAACTTCAAGTTCGAGCTGCTGCAGGTGAGCGGCAGCTTCAAGGCGCGCGGCGCGTTCACGCACCTGCTCGCGCTCGACGAGGCGCGCAAGAACGCCGGCGTCACCTGCGTGTCGGCCGGCAATCACGCGGCGGCCGTCGCGTATGCGGCCATGCGGCTCGGCAGCAGCGCCAAGGTCGTGATGTTCCACACCGCGAGCCCGACGCGCATCGCGCAGTGCAAGCAGTACCGCGCGGAAGTCGTGCTGGCGGGCAGCGCGTCGCAGGCGTTCGATCTGGTGCGCCGGATCGAGGCCGAGGAAGGCCGCTTCTTCATTCATCCGTTCAACGGCTATCACACGATCCTCGGCACCGCGACGCTCGGCTACGAATGGGCGACGCAGACCCCCGACCTCGACGCGGTGATCGTGCCGATCGGCGGCGGCGGGCTCGCGGCCGGCATGGCGACCGCGCTGCGGCTCGCGAATCCGCGCGTGCACGTGTACGGCGTCGAGCCGGAAGGCGCCGACGCGATGAGCCGCAGCTTCGCGGCCAATCACACGATCAAGATGAGCGCGATGCAGACGATCGCCGATTCGCTGATGGCGCCGCACACCGAGGAATACAGCTACCAGCTGTGCCGGCGCCACGTCGACCGCATCGTCACCGTGTCCGACGACGCGCTGCGTGCCGCGATGCTGTTCCTGTTCTCGCAATTGAAGCTGTCGGTCGAACCGGCATGCGCGGCCGCCCTCGCCGCGCTGCTCGGCCCGCTGCGCGAAACGCTGCAGGGCAAGCGCGTCGGCGTGCTGCTGTCGGGCACGAATACCGACCCGGGTACGCTCGGCATGCATCTCGCGCACGCGAAACTGCAGCACTGATCGCGCGCCGGGCGTCAGCGCACCAACCTAGGGTTATCCCCAGATTATGTTGACAGCCCTGTTGATAACCCGCCGGACAAGCACGCAAGTGGTTGAGCGCGCAGCGTTTTGCGCGCGCGGAGGTCGATCGACACGAATTGGGCAGATGCGGCCTTCAGCCGCCTGCCCCGCGACCTGGTGGCACCGCGCGGCGCCCATG
>NZ_QOBB01000154.1:0-17977 GCF_024704855.1 Burkholderia sp. HAN2018
GCGGCGCTGCTGCTCGGCCGTGCCGCGCTGCTGGCGCTGGCACTGACGCGCGACGACCCGCGCGCGCGGCAGCGCCGCGTCGCGGTGGTCGGTGCGACGGCGTACGGGCGTGTCGCGGTCGAGCGGATGCAGCTCGCGCCGCAGGGCCCTTTCGTGGCGGCGTGCGTATTCGATGACGACGCGCCGGCTGCCGCCGGCGGCATCGGCGGCGTGCCGGTGATCGACGACTGGAACGCACTGCGCGACCTGATTCGCGGTGGCGAGATCGACGAGGTATGGCTCACGCTGCCGATGTCGCAAGAGTGGCGGATCCAGCGCATCGTCCGCGAGTTGCGCGACGAGTTCGTGGAATTGCGGCTGCTGCCCGACGTGCGGCAGATGGCGATGGTCGATCGCTCGGCCACCGACGTGCTCGGCATGCCGGCGATCAATCTCGCGACCACGCCGCGCTCGGCGCCGGAGCTGTGGGCGAAGTTCGCATTCGACCGGCTGTTCGCATTCGGTGTGCTGATTCCGTTGCTGCCGCTGCTGTCGATGCTGGCGATCGCGGTCAAGCTGTCGTCGCCGGGGCCCGTGCTGTTCAGGCAGCGCCGCAAGGGCGTCGACGGCCGGGAGTTCGACATCCTGAAGTTCCGGACGATGCGCGTGCATCGCGCACAACCGGGCGTCGTGCGGCAGGCATCGCGCAACGATGCGCGCATCACGCGCGTCGGCGCGTTCCTGCGGCGCACGTCGCTCGACGAGCTGCCGCAGTTCTTCAACGTGCTGTTCGGGCAGATGTCGGTCGTCGGCCCGCGTCCGCATGCGATCGAACACGACGACCTTTACCGGCAACTGATCGACTGCTACATGTACCGCTACCGCGTGCGGCCCGGCATCACCGGATGGGCACAGGTGAACGGCTATCGCGGCGAGACGCGCAAGGTCGAGGCGATGGAGGCGCGCGTCAAGTTCGACCTGTTCTACATGCAGAACTGGAGCTTCTGGTTCGACATGAAGATCATCCTGTTGACGGTCGTGCGAGGGTTCATCGGCCGGAATGCCTTTTGAGGATTGCGAATCGTCCGGTGCGATAAATCACGCCGGCGAATCAGTCGGTGGATCGGTGCCGAACCGAAGGACAGACGCGATCATGCGGCGAATTGCTGCGCTGCGGCTGCGCTGACGGGCGTTGTGGCGTGAATCCTGCATCGTGTTTTCGCGTCCGTCCCCAGTTTCCGCAAGGCTTCACGTGCATCACGGGGCACGCTGATTCCGGTCAACACACGCGTGTGCAATGGGTTTATCCTGCATCGAATGCGTCCGGCGCCTGATGCGTCCGGGCGCGTATCCGTGGCGCGGCGGCGCCGGTCGAACCTTGCCCGCCGCCCACCGGCGCGACACTGCGCGCGACCATTTTCCGCGCGGAACCCGGAACAGGAGAGACGGCCATGGCGCTCGACGCACAACAACGGCAGACGCTGAAACAGCGGCTGAACGAGAGCGAGCAGACGTTACGTGCGGAGATACGCACGAGCGAAGACCAGCGCGCGTCGGAATCCTATGCAGATCTCGCCGGCGCGGCGCCGGACGAGGGCGACGAGGCGAATGCGGACCTGTTCGTCGACGTCGATCACGCATTGATCGGCATGAAACTGACCGAACTGCGCGCGGTCGGCCGCGCGCAGCAGCGGATGCGCGACGGCAGCTACGGCGAATGCATCGACTGCGACGGTTCGGTCGGCTACGAGCGCCTGCTGGCACGCCCGGCCGCCGAACGCTGCACGCATTGCCAGTCGATCTACGAGCGGCACTACGCCACGACGCCGCGCGCCACCCTCTGACGTCGCGCCGCAACGTCGCTGCACGCGACGCCCGGCCGGCGTACGATGACGAACGTGCGCCCGGCGGCGTCGGCATGCGGCACCGCGCGGGCAGACGGCGTCGCGCACGCGCGCGGCACCATCCACGTGGAAGGGAGCCACGCCGATCATGCCGATCCACAATGCCGGGTGTGCGGCCGTGTTCGCCGAGATCGCCGACATGCTCGAGATCCAGGGCGCCAATCCGTTCCGGGTGCGTGCGTATCGCAACGCCGCGCGCACGATCGCCGACTACGGGCGCGATATCGCGACGATGATCGCGAACGGCGACGATCTCGGGAAGATTCCGTCGATCGGGCCCGATCTCGCGTCGAAGCTGCGCGAGATCGCCGCGACCGGCACCTGCGAACTCCAGCAAACGCTGCGTCATGCGCTGCCGGGTGCGATCGTCGAGCTGCTCGACGTGCCGGGGCTCGGCGCGAAACGCGTGAAGGCGCTGCATGACGCGCTGCACGTCGATTCGCTCGAACAGCTTCGCGCCGAGGCGAAGAGCGGGCACGTGCGTGAATTGCCCGGCTTCGGTGCGAAAACCGAAGCCCATCTGCTCGAAGCGATCGACGACCGGCTGCAACGCGAACCCCAACGCTTCCTGCTGCCGGATGCGGCGCACGCGCTGCTGCCGCTGCTCGAACGCCTGCGGGCGATTGCGGGTGTCGGCAAGGCCGTGCCGGCCGGCAGCTTCCGCCGCCGCCGCGAGACGGTCGGCGATCTCGACATCCTCGTCACCGCACGCGATCCGCAGGCCGTCGCCGACGCGTTCGTCGGTTACGGCGAGGTCGCGCGCGTGCTGGCGCACGGCAAGACGAAGTCGAGCGTCGTGCTCGCGAGCGGGTTGCAGGTCGACCTGCGCGTCGTCGATGCCGATGCGTTCGGCGCGGCGCTCGTCTACTTCACCGGATCGAAGGCGCACAACATCGCGTTGCGCAGGATCGCGCAGGCCGGCGGGCTGAAGATCAACGAATATGGCGTGTTTCGCGGCGACGAACGGATCGCCGGCGCGACCGAGGCGTCGGTGTACGCGGCGATCGGGCTGCACGAAGTTCCGCCCGAATTGCGCGAGGATCGTGGCGAGATCGACGCGGCGCGCGCGGGCGCGCTACCGGCGCTGGTCGAGCGCAAGCATGTGCATGGCGACCTGCATGCGCATACCGACGCATCGGCCGGCCGCGACAGCTTGCGCGCGATGGCCGATGCGGCACGCGCGCGCGGATTCGCGTACCTGGCCATCACCGACCGGGCACCGGATGCCGGCGGCGGCCGCAACGGCTTCGACTGGCTTGCCCGGCAACTCGACGAGATCGACCGCCTGAACGCGTCGTTCGACGATTTCGTGCTGCTCAAGGGCGTGGAGGCCGGCATTCTCGAGGACGGCAGCCTCGACGTGCCCGATGCGTTGCTCGGCCGGCTCGATCTCGTGGTCGGTGCGGTACGCGACGGCTTCGAGTTGTCGCGCGACGCGCAGACCGCGCGCGTGCTGCGCGCGATGGACCAGCCGCATTTCACGATTCTCGCGCACCCGACGGGCCGCATGCTCGGCGAGCGCACCGCATGCGAACTCGACGTGGCACGCGTGATTGCCCATGCCGCGGCGCGCGGCTGTTTCGTCGAACTCGATGCGCAGCCGCGGCGGCTCGACCTGCCGGACATCTGGTGCCGCGAGGCCGCGAAGGCCGGCGTGCCGGTGGCGATCGGCTCGGATGCGTGCAGCACGGACGATCTCGACAATCTCGCATACGGCGTTGATCAGGCGCGACGCGGCTGGCTGACGCGGCCCGACGTGCTGAACACGCGCACGCTCGCGCAATTGAGGCCGCTACTTGCACGCACGATGGGAGTAGACGGCGCATCCAGGCGCCGCGGCTCGAAGGGCGCATGAACGCACCGGCGGGCGCGTCGCCCGCCGTGCGAGAAGGCGGTCACGTCATGCCAGCACGCCGGCCGCCGGCACGTAGGGCAGGCCGAGCGCGAGCGCGACCGCTTCGTACGTGATATGCCCGTCGCACACGTTCAGGCCCGCGCGCAGGTGCGGATCGTCGGTCATCGCCTGCTTCCAGCCCTTGTCGGCGAGTGCGAGCGCGTGCCCGAGCGTCGCGTTGTTCAGCGCGAAGGTCGACGTGCGCGCGACCGCGCCGGGCATGTTCGCGACGCAGTAGTGCACGACGCCGTCGACGACGAAGGTCGGGTCCGCGTGCGTCGTCGCATGCGAAGTCTCGAAGCATCCGCCCTGGTCGATCGCGACGTCGACGACGACCGCCCCCTTGCGCATCGTCGCGATCATGTCGCGCGTGACGAGCCGCGGCGCCGATGCGCCCGGCACGAGTACGGCGCCGATCACGACGTCGGCATCGCGCACGGCTTCGTCGATCGTATGCGCGTTCGAGCAGACGGTCGCGATCCGGTTGGCGAACACGAGGTCGAGCTGGCGCAGCCGGTTCACGTTGGTGTCGAGCACGGTGACGCGCGCGCCGAGGCCGACCGCCATCTGCAACGCGCCGGTGCCCACCACGCCCGCGCCGAGCACGACGACATGCGCGGCCGGCACGCCGGGCACACCGGCCATCAGCAGGCCGCGGCCTCCGCGCGGGCTTTCGAGGTGGGTCGCCGCGACCTGGATCGACATGCGCCCGGCCACCTCGCTCATCGGCGCGAGCAGCGGCAGGCCGCCGCCCGGGCCCGTCACGGTTTCGTACGCGATGCAGACGGCGCCGGATTTCACGAGTGCCGCGGCCTGTCCGGGATCGGGCGCGAGATGCAGGTACGTGTAGAGGATCTGCCCGCGCCGCAGCATCGCGTATTCCGCCGGCTGCGGCTCCTTGACCTTGATGATCATGTCGGCGCGCGCGAAGACTTCGTCGGCGCCGTCGCAGAGCGATGCGCCCGCGGCCGTGTAGTCGTTGTCGAGCAGGCCGATCGCGGTGCCCGCGCCGCGCTGCACCAGCACGCGGTGGCCGTGCCGAGTGAGTTCGCGCGCGCCGGCCGGCGTGAGGCCGACACGGTATTCGTGGTTCTTGATCTCCTTCGGCACGCCGATCAGCATGAGTCGCCTCCATGGCCTTCGTTATCGTTGTCGTGCAGGTGCGCCGTGCGGCCGATCGCGCGGATGCGTATCGACCGCGGTACTGGAATAACAGGGTAGTAGTGCGCGGAGGGAAGTCAAGCGGCCGGCCCGCGCGCACTGCGTTGCAACATCGGTCGTGGCGGGTTGCGACCGGAGGTCGCAATGCGCGCGCTGCCGGGTTTCGGTATCGTCATGTGTGTCGCGGCCCGGGGCCGCGCGCCGGCGTTTTGCCGGCAGCACGTCGAGATAACGACACAACGAGAAGAGGGCATTGACCGACATGACCGGGGCGTATTTCAGCGTGCCGACGCTTTGCGCGATCGCGCTCATTCACGTGTACTGGGCGTTGGGCGGGCGGCGCGGCAAGCGTGCGGCCATTCCGGAGCAGGACGGCGAGCCGCTGCTGCGGCCGACCGCCATCGGCACGCTCGCCGTCGCGGCGGCATTGCTGGGCGGTGCGTGCGTGGTTGCCGCGCGTGCCGGCTGGCTGGGGCCGAACCCGTATCCCGGCACGATCTCGTTCGCGGTCGTTGCGCTCGCATTGATCTTCGCGGTGCGGGCCGTCGGCGATTTCCGTTACGTCGGCTTCTTCAAGCGGATTCGCGGGTCGCGTTTCGCACGGATGGACACACTGTATTACTCGCCGCTGTGCGCGGCGCTGGCGCTGTCCATCGCATCGATGTTCTGGCCGCGGTGAACGCGCGTCTCAGCATGCAGGCGCGTCCCGCTCCGTAAGGTATTCCGCCGGCACGGCATCCGTCAGCCATACGCCGTTTTCGGCGACGAAGAACGTGTGGCCCTGCCGATGCATGCGCTGCGCATCGACCTCGAGAATCACGGGCACGCCGTAGCGCGTGCCGACGGCCAGCGCGGTCCGGATGTCCGGCGACAGATGCACGTGATGACGGGCGCCGGGTATCAGCCCTTGCGCCCGAATCGAATCCAGGAAGCGCGTCGCGGTGCCGTGATAGAGGCGCTCGGGCGGTTGCGCGGCCGGATAGCGGCGCTGCACGACGGGCGTCGAATGGCCTTGTACCGCGCGGATGCGTCGGCCGTCGTCGGAGAGGGCGAAGCGCTGCTTGTCGTTGGTCGCGCAGACGGTTTCGAGCGTCGCGCGATCGACGGGATGCCCCAGGCGGGCGATGCCGGCGATCAGTTCGTCGATGTCGGCCCAGCCTTCCGGGTCGAGCCGCAGCCCGATCGTTTGCGGCGCGTGGCGCAGCAGGTAGCTGAGGGTTCGGCTGATGCGGGTCGCGTCGGCCGCCGGCAGTTCATTCTTCTGTGGTCTCATGAGACGCGGAGGCTACCAGAGCGCGATGCAAACCGGCACCCACGGGTGCGCCGCGTGGCTGGAAAGCCACAGCCTTCCGCGAAACCCGACACACGACAATCCTTTGCCTGACGCCCGCGTCGGCGGGTAATCGCGCGAATCCTTTCGCGTTCCGGATTCCGGATTTTTCAATTGTTGCGATTTTCGATGCATTGAATTGCATTGGTATACCTTTGAATGGAACCGGTTCCATATATAATTCGCGGCACTTGTCGCCGGGCCCGAAAGAGGGTCGTGCACGTTGCGCTTGCTGTCGGCAAACGCGACGTCTAAGTTGAATGAGGGTCATGAGCGATGAGGGGCAGATGCAGGCAGATGCCGGTATTTGTCAGACGATAGGGCTCACAAAGAAGCCGATCCGTGCAGCGCAGCCTGAACCGGCGCAATGCGCGGCCGCATGAAGGCGCTGCCGCGCATTGCACGGGCGGCGCCTGCATCGAGGTTGTTCGCAACAGACGAAAGAACAGGACGGCCAGCCGGTTGCGGCAAGGCTGCCATGCCGGACATGCCGCATGCGGAGTGCGCGCGTCCGGGCCCCGAGATCCCCAACGATCAACATCCGACCATGTCCACGTCACCTGACAAACCCAACTCGCGCCGCCGTTTCCTGCGCACGTCGGTCGCGCTCGTGCCGATCGCGTCGGTCGCCGGCTGCGACCTGCGCTCGTCGTCGCCTTCCGCGACGACCGGCAACGCGCCCGGTGCATCGGCCAGCGCCGAACGCGCTCCGTACAAGCCGACCTTCTTCGATGCGAAGGAATGGGCGTTCGTCCAGGCCGCCGTCGACCGGCTGATTCCGGCCGACGCCGAAGGCCCCGGCGCGCTCGAATCGGGCGTGCCCGAATTCATCGACCGCCAGATGGAGACGCCGTATGCGCACGGCGCGACCTGGTACATGCAGGGGCCGTTCCAGCAAGGCGTGCCCGAGCTTGGCTACCAGTTGAAGCTGGTGCCGCGCGACATCTACCGGCTCGGTATCGCGGCGGTCAACCGCTATTGCGAGAAGACCCACGGCAAGGCGTTCGCGGATCTCGACGCGCCGACGCGCGACACCGTGCTCGGCGCGCTGGAGAAGGGCGGCGCGCAGATCGACGACGTGCCGCCCGGCGTGTTCTTCGGCCAGTTGCTGCAGAACACGCGCGAAGGCTATTTCTGCGACCCGGTGCATGGCGGCAATCACGACATGGCCGCGTGGAAGATGATCGGTTTTCCCGGCGCACGCGCGGACTTCATGGATTTCGTCAACCAGAGCGGCAAGCCCTATCCATACGGCCCCGTCTCGATCAACGGGGAGCGCAGCTGATGGCCGCAGAGAAAAAACCGCATGTCGATGCGGTGATCGTCGGCTTCGGCTGGACCGGCGCGATTCTCGCGAAGGAACTCACCGAAGCGGGCTTGAACGTGGTCGCGCTCGAGCGCGGCGAGTATCGCGACACCTATCCGGACGGCGCGTATCCGAACACGATCGACGAGCTGACCTACAACATCCGCAAGAAGCTGTTCCTCGACCTGTCGAAGACGACGGTGTCGATCCGCCACGGGCTGCAGGACACCGCGCTGCCGTACCGGCAGCTCGCCGCGTTCCTGCCGGGTGAAGGCGTGGGCGGCGCGGGCCTGCACTGGTCGGGCGTGCATTTCCGGATCACGCCGGAAGAGCTGCGCCTGCGCAGCCACTATGAAGAGCGCTACGGCAAGAAGTTCATCCCCGAAGGGATGACGATCCAGGACACCGGCGTGACCTACGACGAGCTCGAGCCGCATTTCGATTTCGCGGAGAAGGTGTTCGGCACGTCGGGGCAGGCGTACAAGGTCGGCGGCAAGGTGGTCGGCGACGGCAACGTGTTCGAAGCGAACCGCAGCGACAACTTCCCGCTGCCCGCGCAGCTCAACACGTATTCGGCGCAGCGCTTCTCCGATGCAGCGAAGTCGCTCGGCCTGCATCCGTACCGGCTGCCGTCGGCGAACACGTCGGGCCCGTACACGAACCCGTACGGCGTACAGATGGGCCCGTGCAACTTCTGCGGCTACTGCAGCGGTTACGCGTGCTACATGTACTCGAAGGCGTCGCCGAACCTGAACATCCTGCCCGCGCTGAAGCAGGCGCCGAACTTCGAGCTGCGCTCGAAGTGCCACGTGCTGCGCGTCGACCTCGACGACACGAAGAAGCGCGCGACGGGCGTGACCTATGTCGACCCGGCCGGGCGTGAAGTGCACCAGCCGGCCGATCTCGTGATCGTGGCCGCGTTCCAGTACCACAACGTGCACCTGCTGCTGCTGTCGGGCATCGGCAAGCCGTACGACCCGATCTCGGGCGAAGGCGTGGTGGGTCGCAATTTCGCGTACCAGAACCTGTCGACGATCAAGGCGTTCTTCGACAAGGACACCTACACGAATCCGTTCATCGGCGCGGGCGGCAACGGCGTCGCGGTGGACGATTTCAACGCGGACAACTTCGACCACGGCCCG
This sequence comes from Burkholderia sp. HAN2018, assembly GCF_024704855.1. Classification (NCBI taxonomy): domain Bacteria; kingdom Pseudomonadati; phylum Pseudomonadota; class Betaproteobacteria; order Burkholderiales; family Burkholderiaceae; genus Burkholderia; species Burkholderia sp. HAN2018. Next base: position 8,717 of record NZ_QOBB01000154.1, read on the forward strand.
CTCGGCTTCGTCGGCGGCTCGCCGCTGTGGGTGAACCAGGCCGGCGTGAAGCCGATCAGCGGCATCGCGACGCCGCCCGGTACGCCGCAGTGGGGCTCGGCGTGGAAGAAGGCGGTCAAGGACAACTACGCGCACACGATCTCGATGGACGCGCACGGCACCAACATGTCGTATCGCGACGTGTACCTCGACCTCGATCCGACCTATCGCGATTCGTACGGCCAGCCGCTGCTGCGGATGACCTTCGACTGGAAGGACAACGACATCAAGATGGCGCAGTACGTGACCGGGCAGATGAAGAAGATCGCGGAGGCGATGGGGCCGAAGGCGATCGGCGTGTCGACGCGCGAGTTCGGCAAGCACTTCGATTCGCGCGCGTACCAGACGACCCACCTCGTCGGCGGCGCGATCATGGGCACCGACCCGAAGACGAGCGTGTTGAACCGCTACCTGCAGTGCTGGGACGTGCACAACGTGTTCGTGATGGGCGCATCGGCGCTGCCGCAGGGCATCGGCTACAACCCGACCGGGATCATCGCGGCGCTGGCCTACTGGTCGGCACGTGCGATCCGCGAGCAATACCTGAAAAATCCCGCTCCGCTGGTGACCGTATGAAGAGGACGATGAACCACAACGTCGCGCGCCGGATGTCGCGCGCGCTGGCGGCCGGCGCGGCCTGGGCCGCGCTCGGCTTCGCAGGCTCGACGGCGTATGCGCAGCCGGCTGTGCCTGCGGCGGCTTCCGGCCCGGCGACTGCAACCGCGGCCCGATCCGCCGACGCGAACCTGATCAAGCGCGGCGAATACCTCGCGCGCGCGGGCGACTGTATCGCGTGCCATACCGCGAGCGGCGGCAAGCCGTTCGCGGGCGGGCTGAAATTCGACACGCCGATCGGCGGCATCTATTCGACGAACATCACGCCGGACCCGAAGACGGGCCTCGGCGGCTGGACTTACGAGGACTTCACGCGCGCGGTGCGCGAAGGCGTGCGCAAGAACGGCGACACGATGTATCCGGCCATGCCGTTCCCGTCGTACGCGCGCCTGACCGACGACGACATGAAGGCGCTGTACGCGTACTTCATGCACGGCGTCGCGCCCGTCGAGCACGAGAACCGTGCGGTCGACATCGTGTGGCCGCTGTCGATGCGCTGGCCGCTTACGATCTGGCGCAAGATGTTCGCCCCGACGCCGAAGCCGTTCGACGCGGCGCCGTACGCCGATCCGGTGGTCGCGCGCGGCGCGTATCTCGTGCAGGGTCTCGGCCACTGCGGTGCGTGCCACACGCCGCGTGCGCCGACGATGCAGGAGCGCGGGCTGACCGACGCGGACGGCCCGGACTTCCTGGCGGGCGGTGCGGCGATCGACGGCTGGGTGCCGACGAGCCTGCGCGGCGAGCCGCGCACGGGCCTCGGCACGTGGAACGAAACCGAGATCGTGCAGTTCCTGAAGACGGGCCGCACGCTGCGCACGGCTGCATTCGGCGGGATGACGGACGTAGTCGGCCACAGCATGCAGCACATGACCGACGACGACCTGAACGCAATCGCGCGCTACCTGAAGACGCTGCCGCCGCGCGTGCAGGGCGAGCAGCCGCACGTGTACGACGCGGCGGCTGCCAAGGCCCTGCAGGCCGGCGATGCGAGCAAGCCGGGCGCGGCCGTCTATCGCGACAACTGCACGGCCTGCCACCGCAGCGACGGCCATGGCTACACGCGCGTGTTCCCGGCGCTCGCCGGCAACCCGGTCGTGCAGGGCGACGATCCGACCTCGCTGATCCACGTCGTGCTGGAAGGCAGCGCGCTGCAGGGCACGCGCACCGCGCCGTCGACGTTCACGATGCCGCCGTTCGGCTGGCGCCTGTCGGACCAGGAAGTCGCTGATGTGTCCAACTTCGTGCGCACGAGCTGGGGCAACACGGGGGCGCCGGTGACCGCCGCGCAGGTCGCGAAGGTGCGCAAGAGCGTGCCGTCGACCCGGCCCGAACCGCCGCCGGGCGCGCGGTTCCCGCAAGCGTCGCGCTGACGGGGGCGGCGGGGCGCCAGCCCCGCCTGTCCGATGTGCTTCAAGGCGCCGCGCGATCCGCGCGGTGCCTTTCGTTTCGCCGGGGTTGTACCCCGCCAAGGCGCGCCGCCGCGTGAATTTTTCGCGGCGGCGCGCCATTCTTCCGCCTCATCCCTTATCCTTTCGTTCTTGAACCTTACTAAATCGTTACAAGAACTCGGGAGGGGGGATGCCTCATGACATCAGCCTGATTGCGTTGCTCGCGGCCGGTTTCGGTCTCGCGATGGTCATCGGTTACTTCGCGTCGCTGCTGAAAATGCCGCCGCTCGTCGGCTATCTGCTTGCCGGGATCGTGATCGGCCCCGGCACGCCCGGTTTCGTCGGCGACCTGTCGCTCGCGCAGCAGCTCGCCGAAGTCGGCGTGATGCTGCTGATGTTCGGCGTCGGCCTGCATTTCTCGCTCGGCGATCTGCTCGCGGTGCGCAAGATCGCGCTGCCGGGGGCCATCGTCCAGATCACGGTGGCCACGCTGCTCGGCGGCGGCCTCGCGCTCACCTGGGGCTGGAGCGTCGGTGCGGCGCTCGTGTTCGGGCTCGCGCTGTCGGTGGCGAGTACCGTCGTGCTGCTGCGTGCGCTCGAAGGGCGCGGGCTCGTCGAGACGGTCAACGGGCGCATCGCGGTCGGCTGGCTCGTCGTCGAGGATCTCGTGATGGTGCTCGTGCTCGTGCTGCTGCCGCCCGTCGCGGGGCTGCTCGGCGGCACGCCGCCCGGCGACGCGCACGCGGCCGGCGGCAGCGTGTGGGGCACGCTCGGCGTCACGATGCTGAAGGTCGCGGCGTTCATCGCATTGATGCTGGTGGTCGGCAAGCGCGTGTTCCCGCGCATTCTGTGGCTCGTCGCGCGCACGGGCTCGCGCGAGCTGTTCACGCTGTGCATGATCGCGGCCGCGGTCGGCATCGCGTTCGGCGCGGCGAAGCTGTTCGACGTGTCGTTCGCGCTCGGCGCGTTCTTCGCCGGGATGATGATGCGCGAGTCGGAGTTCAGCCGGCGCGCGGCCGACGAGACGCTGCCGCTGCGCGATGCGTTCTCGGTGCTGTTCTTCATTTCGGTCGGGATGCTGTTCGACCCGAAGATCCTGCTCGCGGAGCCGCTGCACGTGATCGAGGTCGCGGCGATCGTGGTGATCGGCAAGACGCTCGCGGCGGTCGCGCTCGTGATTGCGTTCCGCTATCCGCTGAATACCGCGCTGACGGTCGGCGCGGGCCTCGCGCAGATCGGCGAGTTCTCGTTCATCCTCGCGGGGCTCGGCCGTGCGCTCGGGCTGCTGTCGGCCGAGGGGCAGAGCCTGATCCTCGCGGTCGCGCTGATCTCGATCGCGATGAACACGCTGCTGTTCGCGATGATCGATCCGGCGCTTGCGTGGATCCGCAAGCATTCGGCGTTCGCGCGCAAGCTCGAGGCGCGCGACGATCCGCTCGCCGCGCTGCCGATGTCGACGCCGCAGACGCATCTCACCGGGCAGGTCGTGATCGTCGGCTACGGCAAGGTCGGCACGCGGATCGCCCATGCGCTCGACGAGCGCGGCATCGCGTACGTCGTCGTCGAGCAGAATCGCGAGCTCGTCGAGAAACTGCGTGCGGAAGGCGTTGCCGCCGTGTCGGGTGATGCGATCGAGCCGATCGTGCTCGTGCAGGCGCATATCGCGCGCGCCGGGATGCTGGTCGTCACGCTGCCCGACGTGTTCGACGTACGGCAGATCGTCGAGATCTCGCGCACGCTCAACCCGGCACTCGAGGTCGTGCTGTGCACGAACAGCGGCGACGAGGCCGCGCTGCTGTCGAACGAGGGCATCGGCACCGTGTTCATGGGCGAGACCGAACTCGCGCGCGGGATGACCGAGCACGTGCTCGGCAGGATGGCGAAACCGGTCGCGGCCGCGCATTGACGGCGCACGGCAGCGCGCCGGGCGGCCCGCGCGGCCGCCGGCGCCGCCTGCTTCGGTTTCAGTAGAACGTCTCGAGCGTCAGCTCCTGCGCCATCACGCGATTGCCGGCCAGCAGGCCGCCGTCGACGGGCAGCGCGACGCCCGTGATGATCCGCGCCGCAGGTGAGCACAGGAACAGCGCGGCCTGCGCGACGTCGTCAGGCGTCGCGAAATCGTCGAGCGGATACCACTTCCTCAATTGCTCGAACACCTGTGGATTGCGCTGCACACGCGCTTCCCACGCGGGCGTCTTCACGGTGCCCGGCAGCACGATGTTCGCGCGCACGCCGTCGCGGCCGAATTCGATCGCGAGCGATTTCGTGTAGCTGATCAACCCGGCCTTCGCCGCGCTGTACGCCGGATGCCCGAGCGCATGCACGCCGTTGACCGAACCGATGATCGCGATTGCGCCGCGCCCGCGTGCGCGCATGCCGGGCAGCACGGCTTCGACGCTCATGTAGGTGGCCGTCAGGTTCGCGTCGAGATCCGTGCGCCAGGTGGCGGGCGTCGTGTCGCGCAGCGTGGTCGACGCGGCCGTGCCCGCGTTGGCGACGAGCACGTCGGCCTGCGGATGCGATTCGAGCGTCGATTGCAGCCGCTCGGCGTCGGTCAGGTCGTCGACGACCGGCGTTACGTGCGCGTCGCCGAGCGTATCGATGAAGCGGTCGAGCGCCGCGCGGTCGCGATCGAGCGCGAGCACGCGGTCGCCGGCGGCGAGGAAGGTGCGGCACAGCGCCTGGCCGATGCCGCCGGCGGCGCCCGTCACGAGGGTGGTGCGTGTCATGTCGGCTCCTTGTGCCGGCTCACAGGCCGAGCGCGGCGCGCGCCTGCTTTTCGTTGTCGCGCGTGATCAGCGTGCCGGACGTCAGCACGAGCGGCGGTGGCGCCTGGTTCTTCGTGATCCAGTCGTACATGTCGATGCTCGTCTGGTAGCCGTGCTGGCGCGGATTCAGCAGGATCGAGCCGTAGAAGCCCGTCGGCTTCGGCTTCGCGAATTCGTTGAGCGCGATCTGACTGCCGTTGATGCCGACCGCGACCATCGCGTCCGCGCCGATGCCGCGCCCCTCGGCGGCGCGCACCGCGCCGACCGTCGTGTCGTCGTTCGAGCCGAACGCGACCCAGCGCTTGAAATTCGCATGCTTGGTGAGCGCGATGTTCGCCGCATTGAACGCGCCTTCGGTGTCGGCCGTCATTTCGGGCGCATCGATCACGTTCGCGGCCGGGAAGCCGGCGGCCTTGAGCGCATCGACCGCGCCGGTCGTGCGTTCGCGTGCGGTCGGCAACTGGTCGTACGCGATCCGGATGATGCCGACCTCGGCCGGGTTCCAGCCGCGCCGCTTCGTCTCGTCCGCGATCGCCTGGCCGACCTGCTGGCCGATCTTGTACGCGGAGATGCCCATGTGCGGCACGCCCTGGAGCGGTGCACCGCGGCCGTCGACGAGCTGGTCGTCGACCGACATCAGCTTGATCCCCGCGCGCTTCGCCTTCGCCGCGATGCCGGGGCCGAGCTTCACGTCGGGTGCGCAGATGATCACGCCCTGTGCCTTTTGCGCGGCGAGGCTGTCGAGCGCGGTCGATACCTTTTCGCCGCTCGGCGTCGCGATCTTGATCAGCGTGAAATGCTTTTCCTTCGCCGCCTGGTCGGCGAAGCGCCATTCGTCCTGGAACCACGGATCGTCCGGCTGTTTGACGAGGAAGCCGATTTTCACGTCGGCGGGGTCGGCGGCATGGGCGGGTACCCCGCCGACCAGCGCCGCGCTCGCGATGGCCAGTGCGAGCGTCTTCCAGTGGAATCGCATGCGTCTCTCTCCTTTTTTGTAGTCGCGCGCACGGGCAGGGCTGCCCGACACGCGGAAAAATTGTAGGAGGAGCGAGCGGGAACGCTCAAATGATGTGCGGCGTTCCTAGAAAGTGGGACAGTGCCCGATGGCGGGGAAATGCGTGGCGGCCGGCGGCCGCCGGTGTGCCGCGCGCGCCGGCGGGCGCCGTGTCGCGGGGACGTGCCGCGCTCATCCGGCCGCGGTGGCCGGATGAGCCGGTACTTTCGACGGCGCGGCAGTCTTCAGCGGTGCGGCGGTTTTCGGTGCCGCAGCCGTCCTGGTTTGCGCAGCCGCTTGCGGCGCGGCCACCGTTTTCTGCGGCGCGGCGGGCTTCGCCGGCGGCGTCTTCTCGGGCTCGACCGGCGCGTCGGGCGGCACGCCGAGCAGTTGCAGCGACCCGCTCGTGACCGACGCGAACACCGGGCCGGCCACCGTGCCGCCGTAGTAGCCCTTGCCGCGCGGCTCGTCGATCATCACCGCGACGATCAGGCGCGGGTTGCTCATCGGCGCCATCCCCGCGAACAGCGCGCGGTACTTGCCCTTCGCATAGGTCGCGCCGACCTGCTTGCGCGCGGTACCGGTCTTGCCGCCGATCCGGTAGCCGTCGACGCGCGCGCGGCGCCCCGTGCCGCCTTCGCCGACCGCCATCTCGAGCATCGAGCGGATCGACGCGGCCGTTTGCGGCGACGTCACGCGGTGGCCGCGATGCGCGTCGATCGTCTGCTGGTCGGTGCCGTTCTTCAGCAGCGACACCGGGTGCAGCGTGCCGTCGCCGGCATAGGCCGTATAGGTTTGCGCGATCTGCAGCAGCGACATCGACAGGCCGTAGCCGTATGCCATCGTCGCCTGCTCGATCGGCCGCCAGCGCTTGTAGCCGCGCAGCCGGCCCGACGCGACGCCCGGGAACGTCAGTTCCGGCGCGCGGCCGATCCCGTATTCCTGGTACTTGTTCCAGATCGTTTCGGCGGGCAGGTTCAGCGCGAGCTTCGCGAGCGCGACGTTGCTCGACTTCTGCAGCGCCTGCGAGACCGTCAGCGAGCCGTGGTTCGACGTGTCGTGGATCACGGCCGGGCCGATCTTGTAGGTGCCCGGCGACGTGTTGATGATCGTGTTCGGCGTGACCTTGCGTTCGTCGATCGACAGCGCGACGACGAGCGGCTTGATCGTCGAGCCCGGTTCGAACGTGTCGATCACCGCGCGGTTGCGCAACTGCTGGCCGGTGAGGCGCGCGCGGTCGTTCGGGTCGAAGGTCGGGTAGTTCGCCAGCGCGAGGATCTCGCCGTTCTGCGCGTCGAGCACCACGACGCTGCCGGCCACCGCGTTGTTCTCGATCACGGCCGCCTTGAGCTGGCTGAACGCGAGTTGCTGAATGCGGCGGTCGATCGTCAGCTCGATCGTCGCGCCATGCTGCGCCGGGACGAGCGGGCGCGTGTCCGACACGATGCGGCCGAGCCGGTCGCGGATCACCTCGCGCTGCCCGGACGTGCCCGACAGGCGCGCATTCGCCGCGAGCTCCACGCCTTCCTGGCCCTTGTCCTCGACGTTCGTGAAGCCGACCACGTGCGCGGCCGATTCGCCTTCCGGGTAGAAGCGCTTCGAATCGGCGATCTGCGTGATGCCGTCGATCGCGAGCTTGTCGAGCCTGCCCGCGGTGTCGGCGTCGACCTGCCGCTTGAGCAGCACGAACGTTTTGTCGTTGCCGAGGCGCCGCTTGACCTCGACGAGCGGCATGTCGAGCAGCTTCGAGATCTGCGGGTAGTCGGTGTCGGCGACCTGCTTCGGGTTCGCCCAGATTTCATAGGTCGACAGGCTGACGGCGAGCATCGCGCCGTTGCGGTCGACGATGCGCCCGCGCGTCGCGTCGAGCTCGATCGTGCGCTGGTAGCGTTTCTGGCCCTGGCCGACGTAGAACTCCTTGTTCGCGACCTGCACCCAGAACGCGCGGCCGATCAGCGCGGCGAACGCGAGGAACACGATGATCACGATCAGCTTCGAGCGCCACATCGGCAGGCGCGACGCGAGCATCGGGTTCTTGGTCGCGGCCGCGTACGGATCGGCGGGGTGGGTCTTCTTTTTCACGCTCATGCAATGGCCGGGTCGGGCCGCCGGAGGGCGGCGAGTCAGTCTGAATAATGCGATTGTAATAAATGAGTAAACGCCGTGTGGGGAAAGTATGTTCCGGCCCCGTGAAAAGCCGCAAATCGGCGATCCGGCAAAGGGCGGAACAGGGCGTACGAAAAGAGGGCGTAAGCGGAGCTTCACCGACACAGCAGGCGATTGAAGGCGGCCGATTCTGCGCGTATCGATCCGCTCACACGATCTCCTGGACAATCGATGCCGACCGCCCCCGGCGCGCGGTCAATTGCCCGGCTCGCGATTATTTATTTGCACCAGAAAATGAAAACGCCCCGAAAAGGGGCGCCGCTAATACTGAATATCGAAATGAATATCACTGAAACCGGAATAAACCCGAAAACCGCAGACGAATTACGTCGATCATTTCTACCGGGTGACGGAAATGAATTCCCGGTATTCCGGCTCGCTCGTGCAGCGATCGACCGCCTGCAGCCGCCATGCACCGGGGTGATTGCCGGCGAGTACGGCGGAGCCCTGTTCGCGCTGGGTCGCACCGAACGACAGTCCCTTCAACTGGCACACGGCATTCCCGCCATCAGCCGCGCAGAGCGCCATCGCACCCTCGACGTCGCGGACCTTGCCCCAGGCCGGAAGATCGATGCCCTGATGTGCCTCGCGCGACCACAGTCCTTCGTCGGTGTCGACCCACAGTACCGCGAACGAGTTTCGGGTTGCTGATTCGCTGCCATTAATCCGAATGGTGAGGCGCATTGTGATCGTCTCCAAAAAATGAACATTCGACCGTTTTGACTTGATCAGTCTAGATAGACTGGTGTGAAACGCAAGTGATAATCCTCAATAAATCCGAATTGAGTTCATTGCGGTTTCAGATGAAACGACGTCTGACGATTCATGGTTATTCCGGCAGCGCGCGCAGGCACACGCCTAACGGCGATCGCGGCGCCGATCAGGGCCCGGTCGATCTTCGAGACATGGGATGACATCGCCGCGAGGCGCGTCGATCTGTCGCGCGCGACCGGCCGCGGAAACCGGGCCGGCCGACGCGGTTCCGCCATGCCGGAGGGCGGCGCGACCGGATGTTGCGGCGTTCCGACTGCATTGCTGGACGACAGACTCCGACAATCGCATACAAATCGGCACACTTTCACGAAACTTTCGGGACAGACTTGCCTGCGGTCGGGCCCCACACTGAGATATTCCCGATCCAGTGCCGCGGACGCCCGTCCTCGGCGGCTGCCGCCGCCTCGTGCCAGAGACGCGATCGACGCGATCGCGGGCCGCACGCCCGATCGGGACTGCCGGGGCGCGCGTCAGGCCCCGGCCCGGCCGGTGAGCCGTGCGCAGCCCGCAACCGCGG
>NZ_QOBB01000155.1:0-32225 GCF_024704855.1 Burkholderia sp. HAN2018
GCCGGCACCGCGCGCTCGTTGGCGGCCGGTGCCGCCGGGCCGCCGCGCTTGTCGACCGGCAGCCGGACCGAGCGGACCGCGCCGTTCGACAGCGGGAAATCGGCGAGCGCGCTGCGCGCAAGGAACGGCATCGCGTACAGCAGCGTGCCGTTGTCGCCGGTCGTGCGCGCGGACACGTTGTAGACCTCCTTGCCCGTCGCGCGCTCGGTGATGCGGATGCCGAGCGTGTAGTCGAACACCTGGTACGTCTGCGCGACATAACCGGCCGGCATCGGCCCCCAGGGCCCCCACGGGCCCCACGGCCCGCGCCGCCAGTACGGCCCCGGCCCGACGAACCACGGATCGCAATAAACGGGCTGCGGCACCGTCACGAGATCGCTGCCGACCGCATAGGTCAGCCCGACGAGATAGCGCGCCTGCGCCTGCGGCACCTGCCGGAACGCATACGTGGACAGCTCGTTCGCGACGATCGGCTCGTAAGTCGACTGCTCGATGCTGTTCTTCTGCGCGTCGGTGCGGGTGAACGCATAGGTGCGTGTCGCGTCGCTGCCGCTCCAGTCGGAGAAGGCCGTGACCTGGGTCGTCACGTAGCTGGTGCAGCCGGTCAGCAGCGCCACGCACAGCACCGCCGCCCAGCCCGCACCGCGTTGAATCCATTCGCGTTTCATGTTGATCCTCTTCGATCCGTCACCCGTTCGTCGCACCGCGCGAACCGTAACGGGATGCCGATAATACGCGGACTCCCGGAACCGGTAAAAAGTTCGCCCGGCACGCAGCCGCAAGCCTTTGTACAATGGCCCGGTTCGCCCGGCCCGTGCCACGGGCCCGTCCCCCACTCCACCGATCTCGACGACCATGTCCGACAACGCTTCCTCCACCGTGATCCGCCGCGCCGACTACACGCCGCCGGCCTTTCTCATCGATGCCGTTGCGCTCGAATTCGATCTCGCGCCGGCCCGTACGATCGTCAGGAATACGATGCGCGTGCGCCGCAACCCGGACGCCGCGCCCGCGCCGCACCTGGAGCTGATGGGCGAAGCGCTCGAATTCGTCGGCGCACGGCTGGACGGCGCGCCGCATGGCGCCGTGCGCGCGCACGAGCACGGGCTGACAGTCGAGAACGTCCCCGATGCATTCGAGCTGACGCTCGAAAGCGCATGCGCGCCCGACCAGAATACGACGCTGTCGGGTCTCTATGTATCGAGCGGCAACTTCTTCACGCAGTGCGAAGCCGAAGGCTTTCGCCGCATCACCTACTTCCTCGATCGCCCGGACGTCATGGCGTCGTACACGGTGACGCTGCGCGCCGACAAGGCCGCCTACCCGGTGCTGCTGTCGAACGGCAACCTCGTCGATTCCGGCGACCTGCCCGACGGCCGCCACTTCGCGAAGTGGGAAGACCCGTTCCGCAAGCCGAGCTACCTGTTCGCACTGGTCGCCGGCAAGCTCGTCGCGATCGAGGAGAAGATCACGACCGGCTCGGGCAAGGAAAAGCTGCTGCAGGTGTGGGTCGAGCCGGCCGATCTCGACAAGACGCGTCACGCGATGGATTCGCTGATCCATTCGATCCGCTGGGACGAGAAGCGCTTCGGCCTCGAGCTCGATCTCGACCGCTTCATGATCGTCGCGGTCGGCGACTTCAACATGGGCGCGATGGAAAACAAGGGGCTCAACATCTTCAACACGAAGTACGTGCTGGCGAACCCCGAGACCGCGACCGACACCGACTTCGCGAACATCGAATCGGTGGTCGGCCACGAGTACTTCCACAACTGGACCGGCAACCGCGTGACCTGCCGCGACTGGTTCCAGCTGAGCCTGAAGGAAGGCCTGACGGTGTTCCGCGACCAGGAATTCTCGGCCGACATGGCCGCGGGCGACGCCGTCGAATCGGCGGCCCGCGCGGTCAAGCGCATCGAGGACGTGCGCGTGCTGCGCCAGTTGCAGTTCGCCGAGGATGCCGGCCCGATGGCGCACCCGGTGCGCCCGGAGAGCTACGTCGAGATCAACAACTTCTACACGATGACCGTCTACGAGAAGGGCTCGGAAGTCGTGCGGATGTACCAGACGCTGTTCGGCCGCGACGGCTTCCGCAAGGGGATGGACCTGTATTTCAAGCGCCACGACGGGCACGCCGTGACCTGCGACGACTTCCGCCATGCGATGGCCGACGCGAACGGGCGTGACCTCGCGCAGTTCGAGCGCTGGTACAGCCAGGCCGGCACGCCGCGCGTGTCGGTGCGCACCGCGTACGACGCGGCCGCGCGCCGCTATACCGTCACGCTCGCGCAGGGCTACGGCGACGCGTCGCCGGCCGCGCGCGAAACGCAGCAAGGGCCGCTGCTGATCCCGTTCGCGATCGGCCTGATCGGCCGCGACGGCCGCGACCTGCCGCTGCGCCTCGACGGCGAAGCCGCCGCGGCGGGCACGACGCGCGTGCTCGACTTCACCGACACCGAACAGACCTTCACGTTCGTCGACGTGCCGGAACAACCGCTGCCGTCGCTGCTGCGCAACTTCTCGTCGCCGGTGATCGTCGAGTACGACTACAGCGACGACGACCTTGCATTCCTGCTCGCGCACGACAGCGATCCGTTCAACCGCTGGGAAGCCGGCCAGCGCCTCGCGACGCGCGCGCTGCTGACGCTCGCCTCGCGTGCCGCCGCGAACGAGCCGCTCACGCTCGGCGAGAACTTCGTTGCCGCCTTCCGCCGCGTGCTGACCGACGCGACGCTGTCGCCCGCGTTCCGCGAACTCGCGCTGACGCTGCCGTCGGAAACCTACCTCGCCGACCAGATGGCCGAAGCCGATCCGGCCGCCGTGCATCGCGCGCGCCAGTTCGTGCGCCGCCAGCTCGCCACCGCGCTGCGCGCCGACTGGCTCGCCGCATACGAGCAGCACCAGACGCCCGGCGCCTACGAACCGACGCCCGAGGCTTCCGGCCGCCGCGCGCTGAAGAACCTCGCGCTCGCATATCTCGCCGAACTCGAGGATCCGGCCGATGCCGTGCGCCTCGCGACCGCGCAATACGACGCGGCGAACAACATGACCGATCGCGCGGCCGCACTCGGCGCGCTGCTGTCCGCCGCAGCCGCCGGCGCGAACGAACCGGCCGAGCACGCGCTCGACGATTTCTACCGCCGCTTCGAGAAGGAAGCGCTCGTGATCGACAAATGGTTCGCGATGCAGGCCGCGCAACGCGGTACGCCCGCGCAGCCGACGCTCGCGAAGGTTCGCAAGCTGCTCGCGCACCCCGCGTTCAACCTGAAGAATCCGAATCGCGCACGTTCGCTGATCTTCAGCTTCTGCGCGGCCAACCCCGCGCAATTCCACGCGGCGGACGGCTCGGGTTATGCATTCTGGGCCGAACAGGTGCTCGCGCTCGACGCGATCAATCCGCAGGTCGCGGCGCGCCTCGCCCGCTCGCTCGAACTGTGGCGCCGCTTCACGCCCGCGTTGCGCGACCGCATGCGCGAAGCGCTCGAGCAGGTCGCCGCCGGCGCGAAATCGCGCGACGTGCGCGAGATCGTCGAGAAGGCGCTCGCGTAACGCAATCCTCCGCATCGCTCACACGCGAAACAGCCGGTGCCGCCCATGGCGGCACCGGCTTTTTTTACTGCGTGAATACTGCCGGCCCCGGACGTAGTCGCGGGGTCTGACCGCGCCGCTTGCCGCCGCTGCATGGCGCGTCCCGCGCGTCGTCGCCGCCGGAAACCGGGCCGATCCGGCCGCCCGGCCATGTAACCGGACGAAAAAAGCCGGCGGCACGGGAGGCGCGACGGGTAAAATTGCGGCCATTCAAGGATTCTTTGGCCTTCTGGAGTCTGTCATGTCCATTGCCCGCCGCACCACGCTGTCGAAGTTCCTGATCGAACAGCAACGTGAGACCAACAACCTCCCCGCCGACCTGCGCCTGCTGATCGAAGTCGTCGCACGCGCGTGCAAGGCGATCAGCTACAACGTGTCGAAGGGCGCGCTCGGCGAGGCGCTCGGCACCGCCGGCAGCGAGAACGTCCAGGGCGAAGTGCAGAAGAAGCTCGACATCCTGTCGAACGAGATCCTGCTCGACGCGAACGAATGGGGCGGCAACCTCGCCGCGATGGCATCGGAAGAAATGGAAACCTTCTTCCCGATCCCGGCGAACTACCCGCGCGGCGAATACCTGCTCGTGTTCGATCCGCTCGACGGTTCGTCGAACATCGACGTGAACGTGTCGATCGGCACGATCTTCTCGGTGCTGCGCTGCCCGGACGGCAAGCAGGCAACCGAGGAATCGTTCCTGCAGCCGGGCACGCAGCAGGTCGCGGCCGGCTACGCCGTGTACGGCCCGCAGACGGTGTTCGTGCTGACGACCGGCAACGGCGTGAACTGCTTCACGCTCGACCGCGAAGTCGGCTCGTGGGTGCTCACGCAGAGCAACATGCAGATCCCGGCCGACACGCGCGAATACGCGATCAACGCATCGAACGCGCGCCACTGGTACGACCCGGTCAAGCGCTACGTCGACGAACTGAACGCCGGCAAGGACGGCCCGCGCGGCGACAACTTCAACATGCGCTGGATCGCCTCGATGGTCGCCGACGTGCACCGGATCCTGAACCGCGGCGGCATCTTCATGTACCCGGCCGACAAGCGCACGCCCGATCGTCCGGGCAAGCTGCGCCTGATGTACGAAGCGAACCCGATGTCGTTCATCGTCGAACAAGCGGGCGGCGCCGCGACGACGGGCACGCAGCGCATCATGGAAGTCCAGCCGACGGGCCTGCACCAGCGCGTGCCCGTGTTCCTTGGCTCGAAGAACGAAGTCGAGCGCGTGACCGGCTATCACGACGAAGCAAAATAATTGCACTGCAGCACTAGACGGAGGTGCGATGCGCAAGTACAATCGCGCCTCTTGATGTGGCCCTGACCGGTCGCATCACAGTGAAGTGAAAGCGGGAAGTCCGCCGGATCGATGGTTTCGCGAAGCAGCAGCAGCAAGCTGAAAAAAATTTCGCAAAACCTATTGCCAAGATCCCGGAAATCACCATATAATTTCATTTCTCTGCTGCCGGTGTAGCTCAGTTGGTAGAGCAGCGCATTCGTAATGCGAAGGTCGTAGGTTCGACTCCTATCTCCGGCACCAAGACATAAAGGCCTGACAAGCATCGCTTGTCAGGCCTTTTCTCTTTTCCGGCGCCGAAATCGTGCGCCCGCCCTCTCGCCTCACCCAGTCCGCTTGCGGGCATCCCCGGACTCCCGTATCACGCGCCGACGACTACAATCGCCGGACACTCCCCCCTCGCCCCCTTCTTCATGCGCACCTGGCGTCTCGAGCGAGCGAATCTCGCCGCGCAGCTGGACGTGTCCCGCGCGACGCGCCTCGTCGCCGCGATCGGCTGCAACGAGCCGAACGCATTCGCGGCCGAAATCCTGAAGCTGTTCGACGACGCGCTGTCCATCACGCAGTGCACGATCTTCGCGTACGAGTTCGGCAATCGCCCGCGCACGATGTCGGTCGCCGATCATCGCGGAGGCCGCTACCTGCGCGACCTCGCCGACACCTACGCACAACATTTCTACGCACTCGACGGCAACCAGCAGGCCGGCGACGAGATCGATCACGAAGCGTATCGTGCCGCGTGCTACCGCGGCCCCGACGTTTCCGACCGGCTGGCGCTGCTGATGCAGCCCGGCGATGCGACGTGGCTGTCGATCAACCTGTACCGCGCGCATCGCAGCGGCGCATTCCAGCCGCGCGAGATCGCCGCGATCGAAGCGCTCGCGCCGCTGATCGCGCAGGCCGCAAGGCATCACTACGCGCTCGCCGGTGCGGCACAGATCGGTATCCCGCAACGGATGCTCGCGCGACTGCGCCATGCATGCCCCGATTTGTCCAAGCGCGAGCTCGACGTGCTGCGCGGCGTACTCGACGGCCAGACCGCGCACGAGATCGGCGAGACGATCGGCGTGAAGGCATCGAGTGTCGTCACCTACCAGAAGCGCGCGTACCGGCGCCTCGGCATCTCGAGCCAGCGCGAGCTGTTTGCGCTGTGCATGCAGCCGTGAAACGTCGCGGCCTGCGTTGAGCCCCTCGCTGTACCCGAATTGGGGACAACCGACGCACGACCGGCTTCCATACTGTCCCGACCTGTTGCGCGCATCTTTGCGTCGATGCGCGCACGTCGAGCCGGACAACCCTGGAAGCCAACGATGGATATCGACTTCAAGCCCTACCCGTTCGTCGCCGAGCGCCATCCCGCGCATCTGCCGGCCTGCGACGACGGTATCGATACGCACCGGCATCGCGTTGCGATCGTCGGCGGCGGCCCCGTCGGCCTGGCCGTCGCGCTCGGCCTTGCGAACCACGGCATCCGCAGCGTGCTGATCGAGGCCGACGACGCAGTCTGCCACGGCAGCCGCGCCATCTGCATCTCGCGGCGCAGCCTCGAGATCATCGAGCGGCTCGGTGCGCTCGACGACTTCCTGCGCAAGGGGCTGCCGTGGACCGGCGGGCGCAGCTTCTACCGTCGCGACGAAGTGCTGCATTTCACGATGCCGCAGGACGAAAACCAGAAGCTGCCGCCGATGGTGAATCTCGCGCAGTATCACATCGAGCAGTTCCTGCTCGACGCCGCGCTGCGCCGCCGCGAACTCATCGAGATCCGCTGGCAGACGAGAGTCACCGGCGTGACCCGGCAACCGGACGGCGTGCGACTCGACGTCGACACGCCGCTCGGCGGCTACGCACTCGACGCCGACCGGGTCGTCGCGTGCGACGGCGGGCGCAGCACGATGCGCGACGCGCTCGGCCTGTCGCTCCGCGGCACGAGCTACGAGGGCCGCTACGTGATCGTCGACATCGCGCTCGACAGCGACCGGCCGACCGAACGACTGGCGTACTTCGACCCGTCGTCGAACCCGGGCTCGACGGTGCTCGTTCACAAGCAGCCCGACAACGTGTGGCGGATCGACTATCAGTTGCGCGACGATGAGGATGCCGAAGCCGCCGTGAAACCGGAGAACGTGATCCCGCGCGTGCAGAACCTGCTCGACATGATGGGCGAGCGCGGCGACTGGTCGCCGATCTGGATCACGATCTACAAGGCGAACGCACTGACACTCGAACGCTATCGGCACGGTCGCGTGCTGTTCTGCGGCGACGCTGCCCACCTCGTGCCGATCTTTGGCGTGCGCGGCGCGAACTCGGGCATCGACGATGCCGACAACCTGGCATGGAAACTCGCGTACGTGACGCGCGGACTCGCATCGGACACGTTGCTCGACAGCTACTCGGACGAACGCGTGTTCGCGACGCACGAGAACCTCCGCTACGGCACCAAGAGCACCGAGTTCATGGCGCCGCCGTCGTTCGCGTTCGAACTGATGCGCAAGGCCGTGCTGTCGCTCGCGGTCCAGCATCCCCCGCTGCGTTCGCTGATCAATCCGCGCCAGACGACGGCCATCGCGTATGCGACGTCGTCGCTCAACGCGGCCGAACGCGACACGTTTTCGGCCGGCCCCGCGCCCGGCACGGTGCTCGCCGAATGCCCGCTGATGCTGTACACGGCACACGGCAGCGACGTGCGCCGCGGCCACCTGACCGACCTCGTCGCTCCGCGCTTCACCGCATTCTGCTTCACTGCCGACGGCGTGCCCGAGGCGACGCTGACCGGTCTCGAACGGCGCCTGCAGGCTGCGCGGATGCCGTTCGCGCTCGTCACGCTCGCACGGCATGCGGCGCCACGGCAACCGGCCTGCGGCGGCCATGACGTCGACGGCCGGCTGTTCGACATGTACGGCGCGCGCGACGGCACCGTCTATCTCGTGCGTCCGGACGGTCACGTACTCGGCCGCTGGCACGACGCGCGCGCCGGCGACGTGGCCGCCGCACTCGAACGCGCACTCCATCCTTGCGCATCGACCGATCCTCAGGAGACCGCATGATGACGGATACCGAACGCGACACCCTCTACACCGACCTGTGCCGCACGATGACGCGGATCGGTGAAGCCGATGCATCGCTCTTTCTCGCCCGCTTCGCACTGCTGTCGATCGAGGCGATCGGCGACACCGCGACCGTCGCACGGCTGATTGCCGACGCAAGCGACGGATTGCCCTCTGCGGGCATGCAGGCTTCGACGCTCGGACGATGACGCTCACGGCCGACCGGCTTCACCGGCAGTCATTCCTTACAGATTCATTTCGCCGCGCATCGCCCGTGCGCCAGCCTCGCCGTATGCAGACGAATTCCCTGGAAAATCCGGTTACGGGTGCATAACATTACTTAACGATTCCGACCCGTCTATCGCGTTACATTGCGTGGGCGGCGCGGCGGGTCGCAATGCCGCCTTCATTCAGCTTGCGGCGACAGCCGACGTCCGGTCATTCGACACAACACAAGGAGAGGACCACCATGACTCATGGCTTGATTATGTGGCTCATCATCGGCGCGATCGCCGGCTGGCTTGCCGGCTTGCTCGTCAAGGGCGGCGGCTTCGGGCTGATCGTCGACATCATCGTCGGGATCGTCGGCGCAGTGATCGGCGGCTGGCTCGCCGGGCTGCTCGGCATCAGCATCGGCAGCGGTTTCATCGGATCGGTGATCGTCGCGGTCGTCGGTGCGGTGATCCTGCTGTTCGTGATCCGGCTATTCAAGCGAGCGGCCTGACGCTTCTCTCCACGCGCCTTCGGGCGCGTTTTCGCATCAGGCCGGCGCGCGGCCCGCTCGCCGCGCGCCACCGGCCCGTTCAGCGCCTGGCGCGCTGCAACCCGCCGTCGAGCACGTCAGCCGTCAGCAATCCGCTGCGCGCTTCGCGTGCGCCATCGCGCCCGATCCATACGGTGCGCGGCATCTCCCCTCTCCATCCCGCATCGAGCGCCGCGCTCAGCCGCTCGGGCATCGGCTCGGCGTTCGCGTACTGCACGACCTGCGGCAGATGCATCTGCGCGAGTGCCCGGGAGATCGCCGGGCCGTTGTCGTCGTACACATCCATTGCGACCATCGCGAACTGCATGTCCGGACTCGAAGCGATCTTCGGACGATTCTCGGCGCTCGTGTAGATCGGCTCCGGCATCGCGTTGACGGTGGCGGGCGCGGACAGCGTGCGGCCCGCGTCGTCGGACTGCGCGACGACGACATGCGCGCCTTCGACCCACGCGCCCCACAGCCGGTGATGCGCGTCGAATGCCGCCCCCGTCGCGAGCGGCTGCTTCTGCTGCGCGGGCACTTCCTGCATGCTCATGTGCGCGGCGCGCGAATCGGCGGCCTTCGGCAGGACGTGGGTGTCGTGCGCCCCGGCAGTCGACAGCAACGCGCACCACAGCGCGCCGCCTGCCGCGAGCGATTTCACAGTGACCATTTCAGTTCCCCGTAGAAAGTACGGCCCGGATACGGGTGGAACACGTAGTAGCGGCGGTCCGTCAGGTTGTCGATGCCGACCGACGCGGTCCAGTGACGGTCGAAGCGGTAGCGCGCCTTCAAGTCGACGATCGTGAACGAGCTCGTCCCGCCGTAGACGTCCGGGTTCACGTCGCTGTTGTCGAGCGTGTTGAACTGGCGGCCCGAATAGCGCACGCCGACGCTCGCGAGCCAGTGTTCGTCGAAGCGGTACGACGCGAGCAGGTTTGCACGCATGCGCGGAATACGCGGAAAGCGCGAGCCGACGTACGCGGAATTCGCGGCATCGGCGAGGATCTGCGCGTTGGTCGCCGACACGTTCGCGTCGAGACTGAGGCCGCGCAGCCCGACGTTCTCGCCGCTGAACGCGAGTTCGACACCGCGCACGCGCACGCGATCGACGTTCGAGATGTTGGTCACCGTCGTCGCACCCGACACCGTCGTCTGGCTGTAGATCGAATCGCGCAGATCGCTCTGGAACACGCTGGCACGCACGACGCCGACACCCACGTCGCGCTCGGCCGTGAAGTCCCAGTCGATCGCCTTTTCCGGCCGCAGGTTCGGGTTGTTGTTGACGATTGCGTTGTTCGAGATCGTGCCCTGGAACAGTTCGCCGACCGTCGGGTAACGCGTGCCCGTCGCGAACGACAGCCGGAAGCGCCAGACGTCGGTCGCATCCCATTGCAACGCGACTTTCGGCGACAACGCATTCGCGCTGCGATCCGCATAACCGAGCGTGCCGCTCGCGTTGCCGAGCGCGCCGCCGTACGCATCCCAGCGTTCGTAGCGCAGCCCCAGCGTCGCGAGCCAGCCCGGTGCGAAGCGCCACGCATCCTGCCCGAACAGCGCCTGCGTGCGCGTGTCGCCCCGATAGGTGCTCGCGAGCGACGTGGTCGGCCCGGCCAGCCAGTCGGCCGTGTTGTACGTGACGTTGCGCAGGAAGTAGTTGTCGTAGTGATAGCCGAACGTGAACGTGTGGCCCTTCACTTCCGGCGCCTCGGCCTTCAGGTCGAGCGTGCGCCAGCCGGTGCCGTCTCCCTGGAACAGCGTGCCTGCACCGCCCTGCACGGTCGACACCGAGCGCTGCACGTCGCGCGACACGTCGTACGCGGACACGACGCCCGACAGGCGCCAGCCTGAATCGAGCCGGCCGTTCAGCCCGAGCGCGTACAGCCAGTTCTCCTGGTCGCCGCGCTGCGGCGCGAAGGCATTCGGCGCAACGGTCATGCTCTGGCCACCGATCGACACGTTGCCGCCGTAGACCGGATTGCCGGCCGCATCGCGCAGAAAGGTTTCGCCGTGCTGCCGGTAATGATTTTCCCAATGCCCGAGCGTGAGCGTCGCATCGACGTGGTCGGTGAACGCGTAGCCCATCCGGATCGTCTCGTTGAGCTGTTCGGTCCGCTCGATCGTCTGCGCGCCGACGATCGTCCGCGGCTTGCCGTTGGGCCCGATGTCGGTCGCGGCGCCGCTCACGGGCACCGCGGCGCCGAGCTTCGGGTTGTACGCCGAATTGGGGCTCGCATATTGCATCGGCTGACCGTTGTTCTCGAGCCGGTCGAGCGACAGCGCGAACCAGAACCGCCCGACGCGGTTCGCGATCCGCGCGGTCTGGTGATTGCCGCCGAGGCTGTCCGCGAATCCGTAGCCGTCGTGGTAGCGCTGCGTAAAGAACTGCGTCGACAGCGACGCCTCGAGCTTTTCCGGCCGGCGTGTCGTGAGCAGCACGGTCGAGCCGATCGAGTTGCCCGGGTCCAGCGCGGAAAAAGGGCCATAGAGCACGTCGACGCGCGCGATATCGTCAGGCGGAATCAGCGACCAGCGCGGCGGGTACGCGTAGCTCGAGCCGAGCAGGTTCGACAGCAGCACACCGTCGGCGTAGACGAGCCCGCGCGCGCTCTGCAGCTCGTTGAAGTCGCGACCGGCGAACACGCTGTTGCGGTCGCCGATATAGCGCTTGCGGACCATCAGGTTCGGTGCGTACTTGAGCGCGTCCTCGGTGGTGACGTTGGTATGCGATTCGATCTGCTCGCGCGTGATCGATGTGACGACGGCCGGCATATCCGGATCGACCGGTTGCCGCTGCGCGGTCACGCTGACCGCGGTCAGCGTACTGCCGGCCGGCACCGGCGAAACGGCTGCAGCGGTGGATGCCGGCGCGACGGTATCGGCGGGACGCTCGACACCACGGCGGGCAGTGTCGACACGCGTATCGTCAGTTGAAGCCGCATGGGCGACAGGCCACGCGAAAGCGGCCGCGCATGCGAGCGCGAGCCGCCCGCGCGACGGCCGCGCGGCGAAGGAGGAGGACATGAGGGGATTCCTGAAAACGTGATCGAACGCCGCCGGACACGAGCGCGCGCACCACGCACGGACGGCGCGGCACGCGGCCCGGCCGCGAGCGGCACGCGCGCCACCGGGGCGCGCGGACGACATCAATCAGATCGGAGCGTTTTCAGGCGGCGCGCGGGGCTGCGCGAGACGGATACCCTTGCGGGGGCAATCGGGAATGACGGGTGCTGCCGCGCGGTAGGCGAACGTCCGCACGAAACCCGGCAGCGCGGGCAGGCTCGTACCGAGCGCCACGTTCGCCGCGAAGCCGGGGCAGTACACGCAGTGCGGCACGCCGGCATGATCGAACGACGGCGCATCGTGATCGCCGCCGGCCTGCGCGAGCACGATCTGGCGGGCGCCCGCTGCACTGCACAACTCGAGCGTGAGCTCGCCGGAGCCGCTCGAGGCGAGACGCGCATAGCCGACGACGGGCGACAGTACGTTCAGTACCAGCGCCAGCCATACGAGGCCGATCCATCGCGTCGTTCGTTTCATCGCGGTGCAGGAAAAAGTGCGCGCAAGTATAACAAGCGGCCCGATTGTTGCCGATTCCGCACGACTCGATAGTCGGCATCGCAGCGCGCGTCCGAGCGCATGTGCCGTTAATACAACAGAGACAAAATCTAACGATTCGCCACTGGCATAAATCCAAGCGCGAGGATGATAATCATCGAACCTGCTGGAGAAATGACCATGGACGAAAGACCAACTCGCATGCCACCGCCGGAGCAAGTGATGAGCCCGGATCCGGAACCCGTCGGCGTGGAATTCCTCGCCGAATTGCCCGACCACGTACGGGCATTCTTCGACGAGCAGCACAAGCTGTACTCGCCGAAGTGAACGCCTGTTCGGTTCTGTAACCGCCACGTGTCGATCATCGCTATCGTGCGGTTCATCATTGCGCATCGCGCGCAACTCGCCTCGCACCCGGGCCGCAACAGCCTGACGGTGCTGGATCAGTTCGCCTGCTGATTCCTCTGTCGCGTCGCTACGCCGCGCGACTGTCTTCGTCTATCCTTCTGGTTTTCCACGTCCGGCCCGCCCGGCTCTCCCGATCTTTCCGATGAAGCAAGCCATTCGTGCCAGCGTCGCTGCCGCCGCGCTCGGCGTCGCCCTCTTTTCGTCCCCGCGCATCGCCGTTGCAGACGGCGACGACACCGCCCTCACCAACATCGTCGCACTCGCGTCGCAGCGCCTGGCGCTCGCTGAGCCGGTGGCTCGATGGAAATGGGCGAATCACAAGGCAATCGAGGACCGCCCGCGCGAAGCGGCGCTGCTCGAATCGGTCGGGAAGCGCGCGGCACAGGCCGGCGTCGATCCCGCGTTCGCGCGGACGTTCTTCGAGGATCAGATCGCGGCGAGCAAGGATGTGCAGAACGCCCTGTTCGCAACCTGGCGCACGACGCGGCCGCCGGAAGGCACGCCTCCCGATCTCGCGACCAGCACGCGCCCGGCGCTCGACCGGCTGACGCAGAAAATGCTCACGGGGCTCACGCAGGTTGCACCGCTGCGCGATGCGCCTGATTGTCAGGCGCGGCTCGCCCGCAGCATCGCGAACTGGAAGACACTCACACGCTACGACTCCACGCAGACGCAAGCGCTCGACACCGCGTTGTCGCACATCTGCTCGGCCGGCGGCGCAAGCGCGATCGGCTGATACGGCGGTCGCGCCGGGTCAACCCGCTTGGCCCGCAGGTGTGAGTGCGGCGAGCGGAATCAGTTGCAGGCCGCGCGCGAGATGCGTCTGCAGCAGGCGGTGGGTGAAGGGTTCGAATGCGCCGGCTGCCCCGTCGGCCGCGAGCCGCGCGGCCGCGTCGAGCGATTCCGCGACGCCGAGATAGCGCCAGCCATCGATCACATGAAACAGGCGGCGCTCGCCGCTTGCCTCGAACGCAACGGCGCCTTCGAACGGCCAGGGTGCATTGCCGGTACGGGCGGTGTCGGCCGCAGGGCGCCGGTTGTACGACGGACGCAGCCCGGCGATCCATTGCGCTTCCGCGAGCATCGCCCCCAGTTCATTACCCGTCTCGCGCCATTCAACGCGCCGTACCTGCTGCGCAAGCCGCATTTCCTTCGACGACCGACGCTCTCCCGTCAACAACGCGCGCAGCCTCTGCCGCACGCGTACGCTGCGGCCGACGTACAGTGGCGCGTCGCCCTCCCCGAACAGTGCGTACGCCCCGCACCCGGCCGGTGCGGTATCGAGCCAGGCTTCGGTCAGGTCGCCGCCCAGACGGAAGTGGCGCGTCGTGCGCGCGATCTGATCGCGCAGCCGCTCGAGCGGCACGATGTCGTGCAACTGGCGCCAGAACTGCCACAGGAGGTCGGCATCCGCCAGTGCCCGGTGGCGCGCAGCCGGCACGAGGCCGTGGCGCTCGATCAGCGCGTCGAGCCCGTGCCGCGTTTCACGCGGGAACAGCGCACGCGACAGCCGCACCGTACACAGCACGTCGGGATTGAACGCGAAACCTGCGCGCTCGAATTCGGCCCGCAGGAAACCGCGGTCGAAGCTCGCGTTGTGCGCGACGAAAAGCTTGCCGTCGAGCCGCTCGAACAAGGCCGGCGCCAGCGATGCGAACGAAGGCGCGTCGCGCACCATCTCGTCCGAAATACCCGTCAGTTGCTGGATGAACGGCGGAATCGACTGTGCCGGATTGACGAGCGTCGTCCACGTCGACACGCCGAGCGGGCCGATTTCGACCACGCCGATTTCGGTGATGCGGTGTTCGGCGGGCGAGCCGCCCGTGGTTTCAAGGTCGACGAAAACGAGCGGCTGTTCGCTGGCCGGATCGGACGGACATGGGAAATCGGACATGAAAAGACTGGGAAACGATGCTTCCGTGAGTATGCACCGGCATCCCTATTCGCGGCCAGCCCGAACCGTATTGTTCCGTCCCCGGAAAATGAAAAGCCCCCGCCATGCGGGGGCCGGACGTGATCGGCAATGCGTGGCGCGTCAGACGGCCTGGATATTCGCTGCCTGCTTGCCTTTCGGCCCGACTTTCACGTCGAACGAAACACGCTGGTTTTCCTTCAGCGTCTTGAAGCCGTCCATCTTGATTTCGGAAAAGTGCGCAAACAAATCTTCACCACCATTGTCCGACGTAATAAAGCCGAAACCTTTAGCATCGTTAAACCATTTCACGATACCGGTATCCATGTCTTCGTTCCCCACTCGATTAGATCAAAGAAGCTATTTTTATAGCCGTTTCCCGAAATCCCGAAACATCGCGCCAGCAACTGCACCAGCACCAGCACCAGCACGCCGCCCGAGGACGGAGTGCTGACTTTATAAATTGGACAATCCGGGTGCGTCAAGAAAATTTTTGATGATCGTTTTATCAAAATAGTGCTAATGGCATTGGAATCGGTACACCATCGCCTTTTATTAATTGATTCGAGTCAAAAACCTGTCAACATTACCGGGGTGGGAGCTCCGATAATCTTGGCCACGAAATTTCTACCGGGGACAAATCGCCTCGGTAAAATCCTCGGGTTTTTTCCGGGTTGCGGAAATGCGGGGACATTGCGATGCTCATCCAATGCCGGAAGGAAGGAGAAGGTCATGTGGCTGGACGGAATCAAGCGCTTCGCGAGCCGGCTTGGGCGCGTACGCCGCAAGTCCCGCGCCCTGGCAGAGTCCGCGCGCGAAGCGCCGTGCGACACCGAGTTCGATACGACCTGGCACGGCGATCACTGGCAGAACCTGCTTGCATCGCCCCTCGATGCCCGTCACTACGTGATGGAAGACTGGACATACACGCCGCCCCCGAACGAAGCCAAGGAGGCCGCGCCTGCGGCCAAGCGCAAGCGGCGCTCGTACACGCAGTAGCGCGCAGCGGCGGGGCAAAAAAAAGCGCGACTGGGAAGTCGCGCCGACAAAGGTTTGGAGATCTTTTCCGTCAACGAAAAAGTCTGCTTCGGAAAGCAGAGATCGCAGTATAGCGAGAGAACAACCTTTCATTATCCATGCTCCACACAAACCTCTATTGCCGATGTGTCAATAATCGCGCTATGACCGCCGTCGCCTGCTGGTGATTACCTGTCGCGATCGCGCAACGTCCGTTACGCAGTCCTGAGCGCCATTTTCTTTCGCTGCATCGCCGCAAACCCTTGCTGGACAACCGTTTGCGCTTCCCCCTAGATCTTTGCGGATTCCAAAATACATTATTGCTTAAAGCGCGCCCCATCCCCGCTCCACGCACTCCTTACACTGCAGATGGCTTTTTGAAAAGCGCACCGCCGCTCTGCCGGACCGGCCGCAGCGTCAAGCACAACATGCCAGTCCGCAGCAGGTTCGATCGACATCATCCTGTTTGGAGACAGATCCATGAAAAAAACTCTGATCGTCACCGCGTTGTCGGGTGTATTCGTTACGGCAGCCCATGCCCAGAGCAGCGTGACGCTCTATGGCCTGATCGACGCCGGCATCACCTACACGAACAATCAGCACGGCCACAGCGCCTGGCAGGAAACGAGCGGTTCGGTCAACGGCAGCCGCTGGGGCTTGCGCGGCACCGAAGATCTCGGCGGCGGCATGAAAGCGATCTTCACGCTGGAAAATGGTTTCGGCATCAATAACGGCGCGCTGAAGCAGAACGGCCGCGAATTCGGCCGGCAAGCGTTTGTCGGTCTCGCACACAACAGCTACGGCTCGCTGACGCTGGGCCGGCAGTACGACAGCGTCGTCGACTATCTCGGGCCGCTGTCGCTGACCGGCACCCAGTACGGCGGCACGCAGTTCGCTCACCCGTTCGACAACGACAACCTGAACAACTCGTTCCGGATCAACAACTCGGTCAAATATCAGAGCGCGAACTACGGCGGACTCAAGTTCGGTGCGTTGTACGGGTTCTCGAACTCGACGTCTTTCGCGAACAACCGCGCCTATAGCGGCGGCGTGTCGTACAGCTACCTGGGCTTCAACTTCGCCGCGGCCTACTTGCAGTTGAACAGCGATGTGAACGCGCTCGCGCAGGCCGCGACCGACCCGGGCGCGGTGACCGGCGACTGGACCTTCGCCTCGCGCGTGCAACGCACCTGGGGCGCCGGCCTGAACTACGGGTTCGGCCCGGCCACGGTCGGCTTCGTGTTCACGCAGACGCGCCTCACCGGCATCCGCGCAATCAGCGCGGGGCAGTCCGGCGTGTCCGGTGGCATCACGGGCCTCGGCGGAACCGCGCGCTTCAGCAACTACGAACTCAACGGCCGCTACGCGCTGACGCCGGCGCTGTCGCTTGCCGGCTCCTACACGTACACGCAGGGCCGCCTGGCCGGCGACAAGCCGACCTGGCACCAGTTCAACCTGCAAGCCGACTATGCGCTGTCGAAGCGCACCGACGTCTACCTGCAGGGCGAGTTCCAGAAGGTCAACAACGACGGCCTCGACCTCGGCGCCAACATCAACGGTCTGGGCGCCGCGTCATCGACCAACAAGCAGATCGCGGTCACGGCCGGCATGCGCCATCGCTTCTGAGCGACCGCCACATCCGCTGCATGCCGGATGACGAAGCGCCCCGTCGGGGCGCTTTTTCTTTGCCGGACTGCACCGGGTATCGCTCAGGCGTTGTCCCGCGACGGGTAGCGAACGTCGAGCACGTCGATCGGCTGCGGGCCGGCCGGCGTCATCAGCATGACGGTATCGCCGATCTTCGCCTTGATCAGCGCACGCGCAACCGGGGAAATCCAGCTGACGCAGCCGCGATCCAGATCGACCTCGTCGATCCCGACGATCGTGATCGTATGATCCTCGCCGTCCGGCGTCTCGTAATCGACCGTTGCACCGAAAAACACCTGGTCGACATTCTCCTGCCGGCTCGCATCGACGACTTCGGCAAGATCGAGCCGCTTCGTCAGGAAGCGGATGCGGCGATCGATCTCGCGAAGCCGTCGCTTGCCGTAGATGTAGTCGCCGTTTTCCGACCGGTCGCCGTTCGATGCGGCCCAGGACACGAGCCGCACGACCTCGGGACGCTCGACGTCGATCAGGTTCAGCAGTTCGTCCCTCAGCCGCTTGTGGCCGGCGGGCGTGATGTAGTTCTTCGCGCCCGCCGGGATCGCGGGCTGGGCCTGGTCGAGATCGTCGTCGTCGCCGTCCGACTCTTTGACAAACGCCTTGTTCATGATGCAGATTCAACGTGGATGACTGATGCTCCAAGGGTACACGATGGGGGCCCCGGCAAGGCCGCGCAGAACAATTCGCGAATAAGGCTTCCCTTTTTATACAACCCTGCTATAATTTCGCTTCTGCGTGCGGCTGTAGCTCAGTTGGATAGAGTACTTGGCTACGAACCAAGGGGTCGTGGGTTCGAATCCTGCCAGCCGCGCCACTTTTTTCGAGGGCCTTCCGAACCGAAGGCCCTTTCAGTTCGAAGCAGTAGAAGTTTTGTTTTGCGTGCGGCTGTAGCTCAGTTGGATAGAGTACTTGGCTACGAACCAAGGGGTCGTGGGTTCGAATCCTGCCAGCCGCGCCACTTTTTTGGGGGCCTTCCCATCGCAGAAGGTTCCGACAGTCAAGCAGTACCGTTTTGCGTGCGGCTGTAGCTCAGTTGGATAGAGTACTTGGCTACGAACCAAGGGGTCGTGGGTTCGAATCCTGCCAGCCGCGCCACCTTAAAAGGGCTTTCCTCCGGGAAAGCCCTTTTTCTTTTCCGCCTCCCCTTCCCTTGCTCACGACACGGCCCGGTTACAGGCGCCCTTGTCCAGCCACGCCGCACGTTCGCTCTTCGTGCCGCACAAATGAAAACGGCGGCCATATTGGCCGCCGTCGATCAATCGCCCGCTTGTGCTGGCAAGCGTCAATAATCCTGCCGCTCGCGCTCGATCCGCATGCCGCCGTCATGGCGCGCATGCGCGCCGTCGTCGGTCGAACGCTCGCGCATGATCCGCATCACGTCCGGATTGGTCCGCACGCGCCGCATCACGTTCGCGAGATGCACGCGGTCGCTGACCTGGATCACGAAGCGCAGTACCGTCGATTCGTGCGTCAGATCCTCGTCCATCGCGATATGCACGATGTTCGCGTCGGCCGACGTGATGTCCGCCGCCACGCGCGCAAAGATACCCTTGGTGTTCTTCACGAGCGCCTTCACCGCGACATCGAACAGGCGGCCCGGCTGCGGCGCCCATTCGACGTCGATCCAGCGGCCCGGATCGCGGCGGTGAATCCGCTGCGCCACGCGGCAATCGGTCGTATGAATCGCCATCCCCAGGCCAATGCCGATGTAGCCCATGATCGCGTCGCCCGGAATCGGCCGGCAGCACGCGGACAACTGCACGGACATCCCTTCGGTGCCGGTAATCACGACCGGAGGCGCATGGTGCGCGGGATGCCGCTCGGACTTCGGCAGATCGTCGTCCGCGTCGCGGCCGCTCATCAGCACCTCGATGCGCTTGGCCATCACCGCGGCAACGCGACGGCCGAGGCCGATGTCCGCGAAGATTTCCTGACGGCTCTTGTTGCCCGTCCACTGCACCAGCTTCTCCCACACCTCCGGCTCGACATCGGCCAGCGCGAGACCATAGCCTTTCAGGCTCTGGTCGACCAGCCGCTCGCCAAGCTGCACCGACTCGTTCAGGCGCATCGTCTTCAGGTAGTGACGGATCGCCGAACGCGCCTTGCCGGTACGCACGAAACCGAGCCATGCGGGGTTCGGCTTCGAATACGGCGCGGTGATCACCTCGACGATGTCGCCGCTCTTCAGCTCGGTGCGCAGCGGCAGCAGTTCGTTGTTGATCTTCACGGCCACGCACTGGTTGCCGAGATCGCTGTGGATCGAATACGCGAAATCGAGCGCCGTCGCGCCGCGCGGCAGCGCCATGATCTTCGACTTCGGCGTGAACACGTAGACCGCATCGGGGAACAGGTCGATCTTCACGTGCTCGAGGAATTCGCTCGAATCGCCGGCTTCGCTCTGGATGTCGAGCAACGACTTCAGCCACTGGTGGGCGCGCTTCTGCACGTCACTGAGATCGGCGCTGCCATTCTTGTACAGCCAATGCGCGGCGACGCCCGCCTCGGCAATCTCATGCATCTTGCGCGTGCGCACCTGGAACTCGATCGGCGCGCCGAACGGACCGACGAGCGTCGTGTGCAGCGACTGATAGCCGTTGATCTTCGGGATCGCGATGTAGTCCTTGAACTTGCCGGGCACGGGCTTGTACAGCGCGTGCAGCGCGCCGATGCACGTGTAGCAGTCGAGCGGGCTGTCGACGACGACGCGAAAACCGTACACGTCGAGCACCTGCGAGAACGACAGCTGCTTGTCGCGCATCTTGCGGTACACGCTGTAGATGGTCTTTTCGCGGCCGGTGATCTCGGCGTCGATCTTCGCGTCGGCCATCGCGCGCTGCGCGGCCTCGAGAATCTTGCTGATCACTTCGCGGCGGTTGCCGCGCGCCGCCTTGACGGCCTTCTCGAGCGTCGCGTAGCGATGCGGGTTGAAGTTCGCGAAGCTCATGTCCTGCAGCTCGCGATACGTGTTGTTCAACCCGAGGCGGTGCGCGATCGGCGCGTAGATATCGAGCGTCTCGCGCGCGACGCGGCGGCGCTTTTCCATCGGCACCGCGCCGAGCGTGCGCATGTTGTGCAGGCGGTCGGCGAGCTTGACGAGAATGACGCGCACGTCGCGTGCCATCGCGAGCAGCATCTTGCGGAAGTTTTCCGCCTGCGCTTCCTCGCGGCTGCGGAACTCCATCTTGTCGAGCTTCGACAGGCCGTCGACCAGTTCGGCGACCTTCGGGCCGAACCGTTCGGCCAGCTCGCTCTTGGTCACGCCCTGGTCTTCCATCACGTCGTGCAGGAGCGCAGCCATGACGGCCTGCGCGTCGAGCTTCCAGCCGGCACAGATTTCCGCGACGGCGACGGGATGGGTGATGTAGGGTTCGCCGCTCTGGCGATATTGACCGAGGTGGGCTTCGTCGCTGAAGTGGAACGCCGCCTTGACCTCTTTGATTTCTTCCGGAGCGAGATACTCGGCCAGCACGGCCGTCAGTTTCGCAATCGAAACGACGCCGTGCTTGCGCGGCTGCTCCGGTGTGGCGGTCGGCCCGAACAGATGCCGGAAGGACTGTTCGAGGACCGCGTCGATGTACTGGCGCGCAGGTGACTGGGCCGTGGCTTCGGTGGTCGAATCCGCGGAGGCGGACGATGGGGTGGTGCTCATATTCGCCTCCAGGTCGAGTCGTTGCGCGCGTGGATTACATGGCTGGAACGGGCCGGATGCGCGTTACACCGGCACCTTCTTCAGCATCTCGACGCCGACCTGGCCGGCAGCGATTTCGCGCAGCGCGACGACGGTCGGCTTGTCGCGGCTTTCGATCTTCGGCGTATGGCCTTGCGCGAGCTGCCGCGCGCGATAGGTGGCGGCGAGCGCCAGTTCGAAGCGGTTCGGGATTTGCTTCAGGCAGTCTTCGACGGTAATGCGAGCCATGTTGGTAATTCCTTCTGAATATAGTCCTTATTCTACCTTATGTCCCTCGTCCCCCGCGTCATTCCGCGTGGGGCAGATGGATGCCGAGCTCGATGAACAGCTCCGTGTGTCGCGCGTACTGCGAAGCAAAGCGCAGGCGCGTGGCGGCGACGATGCATTCGAGCTCCGCGAGCGCACGCTCGAAATTCTCGTTGATCACCACGTATTCCGCTTCCGACGCGTGCGCGATCTCGCTGCCGGCGGCGAGCAGTCGGCGCGTGATCACGTTCGGTTCGTCCTGGCCGCGCTTCTTCAGGCGCTCCTCGAGCGCGTCGAGCGACGGCGGCAGGATGAAGATGCCGACCGCGTTGCGGAACTGCTTCTTCACCTGCAGCGCGCCCTGCCAGTCGATCTCGAGCAGCACGTCGTGGCCGTTCTTCATCTGCTCTTCGATCCAGACGCGCGACGTGCCGTAGTAGTTGCCGTGCACTTCCGCGCTCTCGAGGAATTCGTGCGCCGCGTGACGCGCGCGGAAATCCTCGACCGTCGTGAAGTGATAGTGCCGGCCGTCCTGCTCGCCCGGGCGCGGCTTGCGCGTCGTGTACGAGATCGACAGGCAGATGTCGTTGTCCTTCGACAGCAGCGCGTTCACGAGCGTCGACTTGCCGGCGCCCGACGGCGCGACGACCATGAACAGGTTGCCGGGATAGACGCCGCCGTGCAGCGAATGCGACGCGTGGACGTCGCGATGGGAATCGGTCATGACAGCCTCCGCCGGGCAGCCCCAAGGAGGCTGGCCGCCCCCTCGGGGGGCAGCGAACATAGTGAGCGTGGGGGTCGTTTCATCTCTGTTACTCCAGGTTTTGCACTTGCTCGCGCATCTGCTCGATCAACAGCTTGAGCGCCATCGATGCGTCGGCCAGTTCCTTCGCCGCCGCCTTCGAGCCGAGCGTGTTTGCTTCTCGATTCAGTTCCTGCATCATGAAGTCGAGACGCTTGCCGACGCGGCCGCCCTTCTCGATCACATGACGCGTTTCGTTCAGGTGCGCGGTGAGACGCGACAGCTCTTCCGCGATGTCGATCCGGATCCCGTACATCGTCACTTCCTGACGAATGCGCTCCGCGGCTTCCTCGCGCGTGACGATCGTCGCGCTGCCTTCGGGCGCCGCGATGCCGAGCGCTTCCTGCAGCCGTTCGACGATCTTCTGCTGATGCTTCGCGATCAGCTCCGGCACGAGCGGCGTGATGCGCGCGACGATCGCTTCCATCTCGGTGACGTTCGACAGCAGCATCGTCGCCAGTTGCGCGCCTTCGCGCGAACGCACGACGACGAGCTCGCCGATCGCCTCCTTGCCGCACGCGAGCACCGCGTCGCGGATCGCTTCCGCCGACACGCCGCTTTCGGCGATCACGCCGGGCCAGCGCAGGATTTCGCCCGCGCGCAGGCGGCCGACGCCCGGGAACGTGTCCAGCACCGAGCGCTCGAGCTCGGCGAGCTGGCCGAGCGCCGACTGGTTCAGCGCGCCGGCGCCGATGCTCTGCTCGCCGCGCTGCAGGTTGATGCGGATGTCGACCTTGCCGCGCGACAGCTTGTTCATCAGCATTTCGCGCAGCGCGGGTTCGCACGCGCGCACGTCGTCCGGCATCCGGAAATTCAGGTCGAGGAAGCGCGAGTTCACGGTGCGCAGTTCGACCGACACGCTGGTGCCGCCGTTACCGGTGGCCGTCGCGAGTTCGCGCGTCGCGCTCGCGTAGCCCGTCATGCTGTAGATCATGGTTCGTCTCGCCGTCTGGGTGCCCTCGCGGGCGGGGATATGTCGAGGCGCCCGGCGCATCGGAAAGCGCGGGGCGGGAAGCGCGCATTATCCCATTTTTGGGAACCACCCCGCCGGGCAAGCCCGCCGTTCGGCGCTAAAATCGGGGTTTCCTCTCGTTCCGCGATTCCCACATGACGTCCTCCGTTTCCCGCCCGAGCGGCCGCCGCGCCGACGAACTGCGCAAGGTCGCCCTCACGCGCCACTACACGAAACACGCCGAAGGCTCGGTGCTGGTCGAATTCGGCGACACCAAGGTGCTCTGCACCGCGAGCGTCTCCGAACGCGTGCCCGATTTCCTGCGCGACCGCGGGCAAGGCTGGCTGACCGCCGAATACGGCATGCTGCCGCGCGCGACGCACACGCGCAGCGACCGCGAAGCCGCACGCGGCAAGCAGACCGGCCGCACGCAGGAAATTCAGCGCCTGATCGGCCGCGCGCTGCGCGCCGTGTTCGACCTCGAGGCGCTCGGCCCGCGCACGATCCACATCGACTGCGACGTGATCCAGGCCGACGGCGGCACGCGCACGGCGAGCATCACCGGCGCGTTCGTCGCCGCACACGACGCCGTGTCGACGCTGATCGCGGCCGGCAAGCTCACGCGCTCGCCGATCACCGACCACGTCGCCGCGATCTCGGTCGGCGTGTACGAGGGCGCGCCCGTGCTCGACCTCGATTACGCGGAAGATTCGCGCTGCGATACCGACATGAACGTCGTGATGACGGGCGCCGGCGGCTTCGTCGAAGTCCAGGGCACGGCCGAAGGCGTGCCGTTCTCGCGCGCCGAGATGAACGCGCTGCTCGACCTCGCGCAAGGCGGGATCGCCGAACTCGTGCAGCTTCAGAAAGACGTGCTGGGCGCCTGACATGCCGGACGACCACACCATCGCACCGCTGTCGCGCATCGTCCTCGCGTCGAACAACGCCGGCAAGCTGCGCGAATTCACCGCGCTGTTCTCGACCGTCGGCATCGAGATCGTCCCGCAGGGCGACCTCGCGGTGCCCGAGGCGGAAGAGCCGTTCGGCACCTTCATCGAGAACGCGCTGACGAAGGCGCGTCACGCGTCGCGGCTCACCGGGCTGCCGGCGATCGCCGACGATTCGGGCCTGTGCGTGCGCGTGCTGCGCGGCGCGCCGGGCGTCTATTCGGCGCGCTATGCGCAGCGCGCGGGCCGCGACAAGGGCGATGCGGCGAACAACGCGTATCTCGTCGAGCAGCTTCGCGGCGTCGACGACCGGCGCGCATACTACTGCTGCGTGCTCGCGCTCGTGCGCCATGCGGACGACCCCGAGCCGCTGTTCGCCGAAGGGCGCTGGGCGGGCGAAATCGTCGATACCCCGCGCGGCGAGCACGGATTCGGCTATGACCCGTATTTCTATCTGCCTTCGCTCGGCGCGACGGCCGCCGAACTCGAACCGGCCGTGAAGAACACGCACAGTCACCGCGCGCTGGCGCTGAAGGCGCTGCTGGCGCGGCTCGCGGAGGAGGCATGAGCATGCCCGATACCCCTTCGCTGCGGGAGGTTGCATGAGCCAGGCCGCGGAAACCGGCGCACGCGTCGTCGCGACCTTCACGTCGCCCGGCCAGGTGCGGCTCACGTCGCTGCCGCCGCTCGCGCTGTACGTGCATTTCCCGTGGTGCGTGCGCAAGTGCCCGTACTGCGATTTCAACTCGCACGAGTGGAAAGGCGAACGGTTTCCGGAAACCGAGTATCTCGACGCGCTGCGCGCCGATCTCGAGCAGGCGCTGCCGCTCGTGTGGGGCCGGCAGGTGCATACGGTGTTCATCGGCGGCGGCACGCCGAGCCTGCTGTCGGCCGCCGGCCTCGACCGGATGCTGTCCGACGTGCGCGCGCTGCTGCCGCTCGACGCCGATGCCGAGATCACGCTCGAGGCGAATCCGGGCACGTTCGAGGCCGCGAAGTTCGCGCAGTTCCGCGCGAGCGGCGTGAACCGCCTGTCGGTCGGCATCCAGAGCTTCAACGAAACACACCTGAAGGCGCTCGGCCGGATTCACGACACCGCGCAGGCGCGCGCGGCCGTCGAGATCGCCGCGAAGAACTTCGACAACTTCAACCTCGACCTGATGTTCGCGCTGCCGAACCAGACGCTCGACGAATGCCGTACCGACATCGAAACCGCACTGTCGTACGCGCCGCCGCATCTGTCGCTGTATCACCTGACGCTCGAGCCGAATACCCTGTTCGCGAAGTTTCCGCCGGTCGTCCCCGATGACGACGCGTCGGCCGACATGCAGGAATGGATTCACGCACGTACGGCCGAGGCCGGTTACGGGCGCTACGAAGTGTCCGCGTATGCGAAGCCGAATCATCAGTGCAAGCACAACCTGAACTACTGGCGTTTCGGCGACTATCTCGGGATCGGTGCGGGTGCGCACACGAAGCTGTCGTTCCCGAACCGGATCCTGCGGCAGGCACGCTACAAGCATCCTGCGACCTTCATCGAGCAGGCGATGGCCGGCACGGCCGTGCAGGAAGAGCGTGAAGTCGGCGCGCGCGACCTGCCGTTCGAGTTCATGCTGAACACGCTGCGGCTCGTCGAGGGCTTCCCCGTGCACAGCTTCGCCGAGCGCACCGGCCTGCCGATGAGCACGATCGAGCCGGCACTGCAGGAAGCGGAACGGCGCGGACTGATCGCACGCGATTTCGCGCAGATCGCGCCGACGCCGCTCGGCCAGCGTTTCCTCAACGACCTGCAGGAATTGTTCCTGCGCGACGATTGAGGGCATGAAGATCGCGGCATTTCGGTTACAATGCCGCCTCGTGTGGAAGCGTGGCCGAGCGGTTTAAGGCACCGGTCTTGAAAACCGGCGACGGGAAACTGTCCGTGAGTTCGAATCTCACCGCTTCCGCCAGGAAGTTTGCCAAACCCCGTCCATTCAGCGAATGACGGGGTTTTTTGTTGGTTCTCGTACGGCTTTCCCCCACGTTCCGACGCGTCCCGCCGGATGCCGTTACAATCCGGCGCTCCGATTCGCGAAACGGGAAACCCACGTCATGAAGCCCCTCATCGTCTCGTCGCTCGTCGCCTTGCTCGCGGCCGTCAGCACGCACGCGGCAGCCGACACCGCGTCCGGCAGCGACGCGCAAGCGTCGTGCGCGATCGCATACGTGTCCGGCGTCGGCGGCTCGCCGCGCGGCCTGAGCGAATACCTCGCGAGCCCGTCGCCGTACAACTACCTGAAAGACAACGACCTCCAGTGCAAGGTGGGAGACGACGGACGCACGTCGAACTGCACCGGCGTGACCTACCTGCGCAACGAACAGGTGAGCGTGTACGACGATTCCGATCCGGCGACGCTCACCGTCGTGGCACGCGTAGAGCTCGACCACGGCCAGAAATACCCGGTGATCATCGTCGTGCAGCGCAAGGACGCCCGCTGCAAACAATGATGCAGCGCCGCGCGCGAACCCGTTCGTCGAAACGGCACGGGCAGCAGCCCGTCATCGCGCCGCACCGCGCCGGAAGCCTCCCGGCCAGCCGCTCGATCACCTAGAATTCGATCAACACGGCGACACGACCGCCGCCGCGTACTCGATGCCGCGCGCGCCACCCCTGCGTGCGGTACACGGAGATCGCCATGACCGAACTGTCGATACCGACGGAACACGTCGATTACGAAGGCTTCGAGGTCCATGTCGTGCCGGCTGCCGTGCCCGGCAGCGACACGCGCTATACCTACACCGGCTACGTATGCCATCCCGGCGCGAATCCCGCGTTACCCGGCCACGCGGTACCGTTCCATGCGGACGGCGAGGAAAGCTTCGCCAGCCTCGATGAAGCCGTCCACGAAGCCGTGCATGTCGGCAAGAGCATCATCGACGGCACGCACCCCGACCTGTCGGTCCTGTCACTCGTCACGCACGGTTTCTGAACCGGGCGACACGCGTCGCTGACGATTGCGCGGGCATCCGCCGCGGTGCTGCCCGCGGCGACGGATGCGCGCTGCCGAACCATCTCCAAGCGCCTGCGCGCCGGTCGCGTTCCTCGCCATGCTTTCAACCGTGCAACACGCGCACCGGGATGCGGACGAGCGGCAGCCGCGCGAGCGTGCCGTCACATGTCACGTCACATTGCGATACGCGAGCACACGCTGCCTCGCCATCAGCGATCGCGACACCCGGCCATCGACCGTTATGTGTTTCTCCCGATGCCGGCTCGCGCCCGTGCGCCTATCATTTTTTTATAGTCACTTCTGGCTAGCCTCCCATGCGCCCCCTTTCCCGTTCGCGCGTCGACCGGCTGCGTGCAGTTGCACTGGCCGTCGTCGCCATGCTCGCGGCGTGCACGATCACGCCGCCTCCGTCGCTGCACTCGATCCTGACGATTCCGTCGATCACACGCAGTGGCAGCCTCGACCAATACCGCGTCGAAGTCGCGCAGCGTGTCGCCGAACGCAATCCGTCCGGCCTGCTGCACGGCACGCCACAGGCCATGCTCCGTTCGCTCGTCGTCGTGGCCTTCACCGTCGATAGCAGCGGCCGGCTCGTCAACGCGTCCGTCTATCGCAGCAACGGCGACAGCGAAGCGGAAGCGCTCGCGCTCGCGTCGCTGCGCCGCTCGGCGCCGCTGCCCCCGCCACCGTCGCGGCTGCTCGACGGCAACGGCCGGCTCGAAATGATGGAAGGCTGGCTCTTCAACGACGACGGCCACTTCCAGTTGCAAAGCACCGCGTCGGCGCAGGCGCAATCGATCGACTGACCGGCCGCCGCACCGCGATTGCCGGTGCGCGGCAGCGCTGGCTATAATTTTCCGCAATCGCGCGGCCATCACGCCGTGCGCGCGTTCGTGCGCCCCACCCGGCATGCGAGCCGACCACGCCGGCACCGGGCGGCGGCGACGTACCCGTCTCCATCGTCGACCGGCGGGTGACGTCCGCGCCATGGCGCGCGTCCACGCCGCTACCGCATCATCCGCTCGGCTGCTCCCCGGCAGGCGTCCGCCTGTCCGACCGCACGCCCAGCCGACCGCCCTAACGACAAAACGGAGACATCCATGTCCGCATCCCCCCCGACCGTTGCACACGCAACCGGTTCGGCCGGCGCCGTCAGCCACCGGCGCATCGTGTTCGCGAGCTTCATCGGCACCGCGATCGAGTTCTACGATTTCTATGTGTACGCAACGGCTGCCGCGCTCGTCATCGGCCCCGTATTCTTTCCACACGGCTCCGCGACCGCACAGGCGCTGTCCGCGTTCGTCACGTTCGGCATCGCATTCATCGCGCGCCCGATCGGCTCGTTCCTGTTCGGGCACTTCGGCGACCGCATCGGGCGCAAATCGACGCTCGTCGCGTCGCTGCTCGTGATGGGCGTATCCACCACCGCAATCGGCTTCGTGCCCGGCTACGACGCGATCGGCACGCTCGCGCCGGTGCTGCTGTGCGTGCTGCGCTTCGGCCAGGGGATCGGCCTCGGCGGCGAATGGGGCGGCGCCGCGCTGCTCGCGACCGAGCATGCGCCGCAGGGCAAGCGCGGCTGGTTCGGCATGTTCCCGCAGCTCGGGCCCTCGGTCGGCTTCCTGATGTCGAACGGCCTGTTCTTCGCGCTTGCGTTGTCGCTGTCGGACGAGCAGTTCCGCAGCTGGGGCTGGCGCATCCCGTTCCTGGTCAGCGCAGTGCTCGTCGCGCTCGGCCTGTACGTGCGACTCAAGATCACCGAAACGCCCGCGTTCCAGGCCGCGCTCGAGCGCAACGAGCGCGTACGCGTGCCGGTCGCGACCCTCGTCACGCAACACTGGCAGCCGACGCTGCTCGGCGCGCTCGCGATGGTCGTCTGCTACACGCTGTTCTATATCTCGACGGTGTTTTCGCTGTCGTACGGCGTGTCGGCGCTGCATATTCCGCGCCAGAGCTTCCTCGGCCTGCTGTGTTTCGCGGTCGTGTTCATGGGACTCGCGACGCCGCTGTCCGCGTGGGCATCCGATCGCTTCGGCCGCAAACCGGTACTCGTCGTGGGCGCGATCGCCGCGCTGCTGTCGGGTTTCGCGATGGAACCGCTGCTCGGCAGCGGCTCGATGCCGCTCGTCGCGCTGTTCCTGACGATCGAGCTGTTCCTGATGGGCGTGACGTTCGCGCCGATGGGCGCGCTGCTGCCGGAACTGTTCCCGACCAACGTCCGCTATACGGGTGCGGGGGTCGCGTACAACCTCGGCGGGATCCTCGGCGCGTCGATCGCGCCGTACATCGCGCAACTGCTGGCGGCGCGCGGCGGGCTGTCGTGGGTCGGCGGATATGTATCGGTTGCGGCGGCCATCAGCCTGATCGGCGTGCTGCTGATGCGCGAAACGCGCGACGCGTCGCTCGTCTGAGTCTCCGGGGCGACCCGGGTTGCGCGGTGGCCGGCGCTGCCTATACTCGATCCCGGGTGCGTCGCCGCGCGCCCCCGGGATCCCGCCCCGAAGGAGCCGCCGCCATGAACATCCGCCTCGGCAATGCCGATCTCGTCCTGATCCTCGCGCTTGCGCTCGGTGGCGCGCTTCTGCTCGCGCTGCGCTTCTGGCCGAAGACGTGGCGTGGCCTCGTGTTCGAGGCGCTGCTGGCGAACCTGGCGGCGATCGCTGCCGTCGTCACGGTCGAGGCGCTGCTCGCCTGAACCGGCCCGCCCCCGCTTCGTCAGGCGGTCAGTCGCGCGCGCCGCGCGCCGTAGGCCGGGCAGACCGTATCGATCGCGTCCAGCGCCTCCTCGACCGACGGCATCGCGCCCGGCTCGCCGATGGACAGGGCATTCGGCGCGCCGCCGATCCCGCAATGGTGCCGCGACGTCGCGACGAAAATCATCACGGTCGGCCGCTGCAACGCGTGCGCCATGTGCACGAACCCCGTATCGACCCCCACCACGAGCGCAGCCCGGCCAAGCGCCGCACCGAGTTCGCGCACCGTCATCGCGGGCAGCACGACCGCCCCCGGCGCGCGCGCGGCGATGTCCTGCGCGTCGTCGTGCTCGGCAGCCGATCCCCACGGCAACAGCACGCGCACGCCGCGCGCCATCATCTGCGTGGCGAGCGCGGCCCAGTGATCGGCCGGCCATTTCTTGTCGGGGTTGGACGTCGCATGGAACAACAGCATGAACGGTGCGCCGTCGGTCACGGCCGTCGGCAGGTTCGCGTCCTGCGGCGGGACGATGCCGTACGCGGCGACACCCTCGGGCGCGTAACCGAGCGCCTCGCCCGCGCTCACGCGCATCCCGTGCCAAGCGTCGCAATCCGGCCGCGGGCCGAAGCGCTGCGAATACGCGAAGCGTGCGCCCGTTTCGCCGAGATCCTGCGTCTGGTAGCCGACGCGGCGCGCGGCGCGCGCCAGCAGCGAAATGATCGCGCTCTTGTAGACGCCGTGCAGGTCGATCACCGCATCGTAGCGGTGCGCCCGCAGCGCGCTGATCGACGCCGAGATCGCCTTCAGGTCGCCGCGATTGCGCATCTTCTTGAAACGGCGCAGCGGCGCGCAAAGGACATGGCTGACGCCCGGATGCCAGCGCACGACCTCCGCGCACGATTCGTCCACCGCCCAGTCGACCGTTACGCCGGGAAAGGCGCGATGCAGATCCGCGACGACAGGCAGCGTCTGGACGACGTCGCCGAGCGACGTCACTTTCACGATGAGGATGCGTTTCACGTTTGCGGGGAAGAGCGAGCCATTTGGGGATGCTAACGACGGATACCCGCCGCGAACATTACTCCTGAATTACATTTGCAACGAAATGCTACAAGCTTGCGAAACCCTGTCGCCCACTGTGCGACCCAGGTTCCTTTTTATAATGTCTCCTTTGCCTGATGGCCCCGCCGATGCCACGCCCCGCTCTTGCCGCCCTTCCCGCCCTGTTTCCCGCCCTCACCCGACGCTCGCTGAGAATCTGGCGCCAGTACGGCGTTTTCTGGCTCGGCGCGATCGTCGTCGGCCTCGCGGCCGTGCTCTACGCGCGACTGATCGACTGGGGCTATGAAAGCTTCCGCACGATGCGCGATCACGCCGCGTGGCTGCCGCTGCTGCTGACGCCGGCAATCGCCGCTGTGTCGGTATGGATCACGCGCCGCTTCTTCCGCGGCGCCGAGGGCAGCGGCATCCCGCAGGTGATCGCGACGCTGCATGCGCGCCCGAGCGCGTTCGGCTCCCGGCTGCTGACGCTGCGCATCCTGTTCGGCAAGGTGCTGGTGTCGTTCCTCGGCATCCTGGGCGGCTTCACGATCGGCCGCGAAGGGCCGACCGTGCAGGTCGGCGCGGCGCTGATGTTCAACCTGCGGCGCTTCTACCCGCGCTCGAACGCGCAGATCGAACGCCAGCTGGTGCTCGCCGGCGCGGCGGCCGGGCTGTCGGCCGCGTTCAATACGCCGCTCGCCGGGATCGTGTTCGCGATCGAGGAGCTGACGCGCAGCTTCTCCGCGCGCGCCAGCGGCGTGCTGATCACCGCGATCATACTCGCCGGCGTCGTCGCGCTCGGCCTGAACGGCAACTACACGTATTTCGGTACGATCGATGCCGGCCCCCATTTCCCGAAACTGCTGGCGCTCGCCGTGCTGGTCACCGCGATCGTGACCGGAATCGCGGGCGGGCTGTTCTGCTGGCTGCTGCTCAACACGGGACGCTGGCTGCCCGCGCGGCTGCTGGGCCTGTATCGCGAGCGGCCGATCGCGTTCGCCGCGCTGTGCGGCTTCGCGATCGCCGTCGTCGGCCTCGTATCGGGCGGCACGACCTTCGGCAGCGGCTATGCCGAAGCACGCGGCCTGCTCGACGGCAGCCAGCATCTGTCGGTGTTCTACCCGTTCCTGAAAATGGTGTCGATGGTCGCATCGTACCTGCCGGGCATCCCCGGCGGGATCTTCGCCCCGTCGCTGTCGATCGGCGCAGGGTTCGGCAACCTGCTGCACGTCGTGTTCAGCAACATGAGCCTGCCGATGCTGATCGCGCTCGCGATGGTGGGCTATATGGCGGCCGTCACGCAGTCGCCGATCACGTCGTTCGTGATCGTGATGGAGATGATCAACGGTCACGCACTCGTGATTTCGCTGATGGCCACCGCGTTGGTGTCGAGCCGCGTATCGCGCTTCTTCGCGCCGCCGCTCTACGAAACGCTCGCGCTGCGCTATCTCGCGCCGCCCGTCGCGGCCGCGGAACCGGCCGCGGCAGCCGCGGCGAGCACGACGGTGGCAACCGGCATCACCGAACCGCAGGATGCGGCCGCCGCGCCCGCCGACCCGCTCGACACGCTGC
The DNA here is from genome assembly GCF_024704855.1 of Burkholderia sp. HAN2018. Classification (NCBI taxonomy): domain Bacteria; kingdom Pseudomonadati; phylum Pseudomonadota; class Betaproteobacteria; order Burkholderiales; family Burkholderiaceae; genus Burkholderia; species Burkholderia sp. HAN2018. Next base: position 32,161 of record NZ_QOBB01000155.1, read on the forward strand.
GCGACGAAGGTGGTGAAGTACCGCCCGCCACCGCACCGACCGAAGGCGCCGCCGATGCGCCGGCG
>NZ_QOBB01000156.1:0-18213 GCF_024704855.1 Burkholderia sp. HAN2018
CGATCGTCGAGCCGTGGTAGCCGTTCTTGCGCGAGATCACGTACTTCTTCTGCGGCTGGCCCTGCACGCGCCAGTACTGGTGCACGAGGCGCAGCACGGTGTCGTTGCCTTCCGAGCCGCTGTTGCAATAGAAGAAGTGGTTGAAGCCCTTCGGCGTGACTTCCGCGAGCATCGCGGAGAGTTCGATCACCGGCGGGTGCGTGGTCTTGAAGAAGGTGTTGTAGAACGGCAGTTCCTGGATCTGGCGATACGCGGCGTCGGCGAGTTCCTTGCGGCCGTAGCCGACGTTCACGCACCAGAGGCCGGCCATCCCGTCGATGACCTTGTTGCCGTCCGAGTCCCACAGGTAGACACCGTCGGCCTTCACGATCACGCGGCTGCCCGCGCGGTTCAGCGCGCCCATGTCCGAGAACGGGTGGATGTGGTGCGCGGCGTCGAGCGCGCGGTATTCGGCGGTCGAATGCGGTGAGAAGGCTTCGTTTCGATCGGTCATGTGTCCTCCGGATAACGCTGCCGCACGCTCAGACGTGCAGCAGCAGATGCCTGCGCTCCCACGAGCTGATCACGCGGAAAAACGCTTCGTATTCGGTGTCCTTCAGCGCCAGGTAGGCCTTCACGAACTTGTCGCCGAGAATGCCGGCGAGCGGCGTGCACGCCGCCATCAGCGAGATCCCCTCCTCGAGATTGCGCGGCAGCTGGTACGGCAGGTTGTAGCCGTCCGACGCGATCGGCTCGGTCGGTGCGAGCTGCTGCGACAAACCGAGATAGCCGGCGGCGAGCGTCGCCGCGAACGCGAGGTACGGATTGCAGTCGACACCCGGAATCCGGTTCTCGATGCGGCGCGCCGATGCGCCCGACTGCGGGATGCGGAAGCCGACCGTGCGGTTGTCGTAGCCCCACTGCACGTTGATCGGCGCGGCCATGAAGCGCGACAGGCGGCGATACGAGTTGATGTACGGCGCGAAGATCGGCATCAGCGCGGGCGTGTACTTCTGCAGCCCCGCGAGATAGCTGTGGAACATCGGCGACACGGCGCCGTCTTCGCCCGAGAACAGGTTGCGCCCCGTGCGCGCGTCGGCCAGGCTCTGGTGGATGTGCATCGCCGAGCCGGGTTCGTCCTGCATCGGCTTCGCCATGAAGGTCGCGTACATGTTGTGACGCAGCGCGGCCTCGCGCACCGTGCGCTTGAACAGGAACACCTGGTCGGCCAGCGACAGCGCATCGCCGTGCACGAAGTTGATCTCCATCTGCGCGGCGCCGACTTCATGGATCAGCGTCTCGATATCGAGCCCCTGCATCTCGCAGTATTCGTAGATGTCCTCGAACAGTGAATCGAACTCGTTGACGGCCTCGATCGAATACGACTGCCGGCCGGTTTCGGCGCGCCCGGTGCGGCCGACCGGCGGACGCAGCGGCAGGTCCGGATCGGCGTTCATGTCGACCAGGTAGAACTCGAGCTCGGGCGCAACGACCGGCTGCCAGCCTTTCGCCTTGTACAGGTCGAGCACACGGCGCAGCACGTAGCGCGGCGAGATCTCGACCGGCGAACCGTCGAAGTGCACGCAGTCGTGAATCACCTGCGCGGTCGGATCGACGGCCCACGGAATCAGGCAGATCGTCGACGGATCGGGCACGCACACCATGTCGGGATCGGTCACGCCGGTCAGCGTGCCGTCCTCCGGATAGTCGCCGGTGACGGTCTGCACCATCACGGCCTGCGGCAAGCGCATCGATTCGCCGGATTCGAACTTGTTGCGCGGAATGATCTTGCCGCGCGCGATGCCGGCCATGTCGGGAATGATCGCCTCGACCTCGGTGATGCGGTGCTGTCGCAGGAATTCGCTCAGTTCGGGTTGCATGATCGGCCTCTATCAGTCGACGTCGGATGCGGCCGGCGACGGCATCGCGCCGCCGGCCGCATGAATGCGATGGGTCATGCGCGCGCGGCACGCCGCGCCGAATGCCGCGAAGATGTCGCGCGACAGCGGCTGTTCCGCGTAGCGCCATTCGGGATGCCACTGCACGCCGAGCGCGAACGCACGCGCACCGCGCACGCTGACGGCCTCGACCAGCCCGTCGGGCGCGCTGGCTTCAACGACGAGCCCCGCGCCGAGCTGCGCGATGCCCTGGTCATGCAGCGAATTGACCGTCGCTTCAGGTGCGCCGTGCGCGATCCGCTGCAGCAGGCCGCCCGGCGCGAACTGCACGACGTGCGCGGGGCCGTACTGCCGTTCGAGCGGATCGGCCGGCCGCTCGCGGTGATCGTCGAAGCCGGTCGTCGCGTGCAGCCGCTGATGCAGCGTGCCGCCGTAGGCAACGTTCAGCTCCTGCATGCCGCGACAGATCGCGAGTACGGGCACGCCCGCGTCGATCGCCGCGCGGATCAGCGGCAGCGCGGTCGCATCACGCGCGGGATCGTGCAGCGTGTCGGGCGCGCTCGCGGCACCGCCGTAATGATGCGGCTCGACGTTCGAATAACTGCCGGTCAACAGCAACCCGTCGACCGCCGCGACGATCGCATCGGCCGGCTGGCGCGCGCCGAGCGCGGGAAGCACGAAGGCAAGCACGCACGCGCCGTCGACGAGCGCGGCCAGGTACTTCTCCCCCGCCGTGTGGTTCGGATGCGCACCGCGCAGGATGCGGTCGGCGGTCACGGCTACGATCGGTCGCGCACGCATGGGTGTCTCTCCGGCAATCGCGCGCGACACGTTCGCACGCGGGACGATGAAGGTTCGCGCCGGCACCGCCCGCGCGCACCACGATGCGCCGCATGCCCAAACGCGATCCTGCCGCGCGGACGATGCGGCAACAGGCGGTGCGGCCCGGAACGGACGTGGAAAGGGACGCTAGGGCAACAACGATGCGCTGCCGTCGCACTGCACCGCGCTGAACACGCGGGCAGCCACGAGGTTGAAGCGGCGCAGGCCGCGACGGGAAATGGCGAAGAAACGAGGTTCGCGCAAAGAGGCGGCACGCGTGCCGCGATCAGCATGCCGGATCGGCCCGGCCTGAGGCGGCGCGCCCGCCGACGGACTTCGCGTCCGGCGTATCGAAGGGCTGGCGGCTTTCACGATCGTACTCGACTGACGGATGAATGCAGGACACGTGTCGCGATGAAGCGCATGCGGCAATGCCGCGCGGCGACACGTCGGCAAGGTGTCTCGCCGCGCATTCCGGTGCGGTGCGGCCACGTTCGATGGCCCGCCGCCGGTGCGCGCGTGACGACTTCCTGACATTCAGCTTATATCACCCAAAAATTGCGTCAAATTTTCAGGTGCGGATGACGACATCGATCAGACGAAACCCGGACGAAAAAAAACGGCACCGATCTCGTGGATCGATGCCGTGTTGTGCATTGCATCGGTGCGGCACGCTGCGTGCCGGCGGGCCGGCGGGCCGTCACGCACCTGCTCCGCCGCGCTGCCGCATCCGCGCGGCCCGGGTTCAGCGATGCGCGAGCGCGGTTTCGACGAGCGTCTGCAATAGCGGCACAATCCGCGCCGCACGCGTTTCGTCGTACGCGTAGGGGCGCGTCTCTTCCATGTAGGTGATCTGCGAGAGCTCGAGCTGCACGGCCTCGACGCCCGTTTCGGGCACGCCGTAGTGGCGCGTGATGTAGCCGCCCTTGAAGCGCCCGTTCGCGACGGCCGTATAGCCGCCATGTTCGAGCACGCGCGCGGCGAGCGCCTCCGCCAGGCCCGGCGCGGCACTTGCACCGCTCGACGTGCCGAAGTTGAAGTCCGGCAGGCGGCCGTCGAAGAAGCGCGGCACGTGCGAGCGGATCGAATGCGCTTCCCACACGAGCACGCGGCCGTGCTCGCGCTTCAGGCGTGCGACCTCGCCTTGCAGCGCGTCGTGATACGGCAGCCAGTAGCGATCGCGGCGACGCATGATCTCGTCGTTGCCGGGCAGCGCGTTCGCCGGATACAGCGGCGCCTTGTCGAACGTATCGACCGGCACGAGCCCCGTCGTGTCCTGCCCCGGGTACAGGTTCTCGTTGTCGGGCGGACGGTTCAGGTCGACGACGTAGCGCGCATGCGACGGCACGAGGATCGATGCGCCGAGGCCGGCCGCGAAGCCGTACAGGCGTTCGAGATGCCAGTCGCAATCGTCGACGAAACGCGCGTCGGCCGTCATCGTCGCGGCGATGTCGTCGGGGATGTGCGTGCCTGCGTGCGGAATCGAGATCAGCAGCGGCAGCGTGCCCTGCTTCAGCGTGAATACAGCCGGTTGTTCAGTCATGTCGCATCACCGTTGAAAGTCTGCCGGCGCACGCAGGCGGCGCGCGCCGGTTGCCGCGCGTCAGCGCAGCAGTTGCGCCAGCGCGGCGCGGTAGTCGGCATACGCGACGGCTTCGTCGCGATGGCGGCGGCCGCTCACGACGCGCTCGCCGCCCGTGTAGACGTCGAGCACCGGCGTCTCGCCGTGCTCCGCGAACACGATACCCGACAACCACGACGTGCTGTCGTGTTCGGCGATCGCCGGATGATCGGGATCGAGCACGAGCCAGTCGGCGCGGCACCCTTCGCGCAGCGCACCGACGCGCCGCCCGCTGGCCTGCGCGCCGCCCGCGAGCGACGCGTCGAACAGGCGATCGGCGACATGCGCCTGCGTGTCGCTCGCCAGCACGTTGCGCGCGCGGTGCACGAGCCGTTGCCCGTATTCGAGCAGGCGCAGCTCGGCACGCCAGTCGACCGACGCGTGGCTGTCCGAGCCGACGCCGATCACGCCGCCTTGCGCGAGATAGTCGACGGCCGGGAACACGCCGTCGCCGAGGTTTGCCTCGGTCGTCAGGCACAGGCCGGCGACCGCGCGACGCTGCGCGAGCGCGGCCGTTTCAGCCGCGTCGACGTGCGTCGCGTGCACGAGACACCAGCGTGCGTCGACATCGAAGCGATCGAGCAGCCATTGCACGGGGCGCGCACCGTAGGCACGCACGCAGTCGTCGACTTCGGCCGTCTGCTCGGCGATATGGATATGCACGGGCGCGTCGTCGGGCAGCCCGTCGAGCAGCACGCGCAACCCGTTCTCGGACACCGCGCGCAGCGAGTGCGGCGCGACGCCGTAGCGCAGCCCGCCGTGCTCCGGCGCCGCGCGACGCATCGCGTCGAGCAGCTCGAGCAGGCCGTCGGGCGTATTGATGAAGCGGCGCTGGTCGTCGCGCGGCGGCTTGTTGCCGAAGCCGGCGAACTGGTACGACACGGGCAGCATCGTGATGCCGATGCCGGCCGAGCGCGCGGCGTCGACCACGCGCGTGCCGAGTTCCGCGATCTGCGGATAACGCGAGCCGTCCTGCGCGTGATGCACGTAGTGGAATTCGCACACCGACGTATAGCCGCACTTGAGCATCTCGACGTACAGCCAGCGCGCGATCGCGGCGAGCGCGTCGGGCGTGATCTTCAGCGCGAAGCGGTACATCAGGTCGCGCCAGCTCCAGAAGCTGTCGGCCGGATTCGCGCGGTATTCGGTGAGCCCCGCCATCGCGCGCTGGAACGCGTGCGAATGCAGGTTCGGCATGCCGGGCAGCACCGGCCCGGCCGCACGCGCGACGCCTGCCGGGGCGTCGGTGTCGGGCGTCACGCCGGTCAGCGTGCCGGCCGCGTCCCAGCGCAGCAGCACGTTACGGCGCCAGCCGTCGGGCAGGTACGCATGGTCTGCAAACAACAGGGTGTCGGTCATAAGGCTATCTATCCATTCATCCGGCGAAACACGGTCGTGCCGCCGCGTACGACCTGCTCGCACAGCGGCCGGCCGATCCAGTAGGCGAGCTCCGCCAGCGAGCCGACCGACCATGCGGCGAAGTCGGCCTGGCGACCGACCTCGAGCGCACCGTGGCGATCCGCGCGGCCGAGCGCCGCGGCCGCGTGGCGCGTCACACCCTGCAGCACTTCGGGCACCGTCATGCGGAACAGCGTGCAGCCCATGTTCAACGTCAGCAGCAGCGATTCGAGCGGCGACGTGCCGGGGTTGTGATCGGTCGCGAGCGCGATCGGCACGCCGTGCTTGCGCAGCAGCTCGATCGGCGGCAGTTGCGTCTCGCGGATGAAGTAGTACGCGCCGGGCAGCAGCACGGCGACCGTGCCGGCCGCCTTCATCGCCTCGATGCCGGCTTCGTCGAGGAATTCGAGGTGGTCGGCGGACAGTGCCCGGTAGCGGGCGGCGAGCGCCGTGCCGCCCGCGTTCGACAGTTGCTCCGCATGCAGCTTCACGGGCAGCCCGCGCCGCGTCGCGGCTTCGAACACGCGCTCGGTCTGGGCGAGCGAAAAGCCGATGCGTTCGCAGAACACGTCGACCGCGTCGACGAGGCCTTCATCGGCCAGCGCCGGCAGCATCCGGTCGCACACTTCGTCGATGTATTCGTCCGCGCGGCCCGCATATTCCGGCGGCAGCGCATGCGCGCCGAGGAACGTCGTGTAGACCGTGACCGGGAAGCGCTCGCCGAGCTGGCGCGCGACACGCAGCATCTTGCGTTCGCTCGCGAGGTCGAGCCCGTAGCCCGACTTGATCTCGATCGCGGTCACGCCTTCGGCCAGCAGCGGCTGCAGCCGCGCGGCGGCCTGCACGAACAGCGTCGTCTCGTCGGCCGCGCGCGTCGCGCGCACCGTCGACACGATCCCGCCGCCCTGCCGCGCGATCTCCTCGTAGCTGACGCCCGCGAGGCGCTGCGCGAATTCGTCGGCACGCGTGCCGCCGTACACGAGGTGCGTATGGCAGTCGATGAGGCCCGGCGTCACCCACGCGCCGTGCAGATCCTCGCGCCGCCAGTGGGCATAACCGTGCGGCAGCGCGGACATCGCGCCGAGCCAGGCGATCGTGCCGGTTTCGTCGACGGCGATCGCCGCGTCGTCGATCGTCTCGTCAGGATGGCCGTGCGGACACAGCCTCAGGTGATGCCAGACAGTCGGTTTCATGCGTTCAGTCTCGTTCGCCGATGGCGAGCGACACGGCGAGCAACGCGCCGCTACCGCTCACGACGACGTCAAACGCACGCCGCGGCCCGTCGAGCCGCAACGTGTCCATTTCTTCCAGTGTGTAGCGCGTGCCGTCGATTTCAACGGCGACCTCGCCGGTCGCGCAAAACAACAGCACGGTATCGGCATGCCCGATGCGGTGCGCGCCTGCGCGCCACACGTCGAGCGTGCCGCGCGCGGCCGAACGGCGCGTCATCAGGTTGAAGTCGCGCGTCGCACCGTCGTGCAGCGTCGCGTCGATCGCCGCCTCGCCCGCGAAATCCGCGCGGGCCAGCGGTGCGTCGAGCACGTGGCGTGCGCCGCCTTCCTCGGCGAGCGTCATGCCCGCGCCGGACAGCAGCACGAGCGTGCGGTCGACGCCGTCGAAACGCGAGAACGGGCCGTCCGTGCCGACGTCCGCGACGCTCACGCGCCACGCGAACGCGTCGAGCGCGGCGCCCGGCGGCGCCCCGAAGGAAGTCCCCTTGGGGGAAAACGCCGCGATTTCGCGCGTCACGCCGCCGCCGTTCTTCCACGGCGACGCGACGAGATCCGCTGCGCGGATCACCGCGGCGGCCAGCGTCGCGTTCGCCGGCGCCTGGTGGAGCGCCGTCATGCTCAGCGGCCGAGCATCGGCAGCTTCAGGCCGGCTTCGCGGGCCGTCTGCTGCGCGAGTTCGTAGCCGGCATCCGCATGGCGCATCACGCCCGTCGCCGGGTCGTTCAGCAGCACGCGGCCGAGACGCTCGTGCGCTTCGGCGGTACCGTCGGCGACGATCACGACGCCCGAGTGCTGCGAGAAGCCCATGCCGACACCGCCGCCATGGTGCAGCGACACCCACGATGCGCCGCCCGCGGTGTTCAGCAGCGCGTTCAGCAGCGGCCAGTCGCTCACGGCGTCCGAACCGTCCTTCATCGATTCCGTCTCGCGGTTCGGGCTCGCGACCGAACCGGTGTCGAGGTGGTCGCGGCCGATCACGATCGGGGCCTTCAGTTCGCCGTTCTTCACCATCTCGTTGAACGCCTGGCCGAGGCGATAACGATCCTTCACGCCGACCCAGCAGATCCGCGCCGGCAGGCCCTGGAACGCGATGCGCTCACGTGCCATGTCGAGCCAGTTGTGCAGGTGCGGATCGTCGGGGATCAGCTCCTTCACCTTCTGGTCGGTCTTGTAGATGTCTTCCGGATCGCCCGACAGCGCGACCCAGCGGAACGGGCCCTTGCCTTCGCAGAACAGCGGGCGGATATAGGCCGGCACGAAGCCCGGGAAGTCGAACGCGTTCTCGACACCCATTTCCAGCGCCATCTGGCGGATGTTGTTGCCGTAGTCGAGCGTCGCCGCGCCGCGCTCCTGCAGCGCCAGCATCGCGCGCACCTGGACGGCCATCGACTGCTTCGCGACCTTCACGATGCTCTGCGGATCGACCTTCTGCGCTTCGCGCCATTGCGCGACGGTCCAGCCTTGCGGCAGGTAGCCGTTGATCGGGTCGTGCGCGCTCGTCTGGTCGGTCACGCAATCCGGCGTGATGCCGCGCGTGACGAGTTCCGCGAACACGTCGGCCGCGTTGCCGAGCAGGCCGACCGACACCGGCTTGCCGGTGCGCTTCGCTTCCTCGATCATGCCGAGCGCCTCGTCGAGCGTCGTCGCCTTCTTGTCGACGTAGCGCGTCTTCAGGCGGAAGTCGATGCGCGTCTCGTCGCATTCGACCGCGATCATCGAGAAGCCGGCCATCGTCGCGGCCAGCGGCTGCGCGCCGCCCATGCCGCCGAGGCCGCCCGTCAGGATCCAGCGGCCCGACGGATCGCCGTTGAAGTGCTGGTTCGCGACCGAGAAGAACGTTTCATAGGTGCCCTGAACGATGCCCTGGCTGCCGATGTAGATCCAGCTGCCGGCCGTCATCTGGCCGTACATCATCAGGCCCTTGCGGTCGAGCTCGTGGAAGTGGTCCCAGTTCGCCCAGTGCGGCACGAGGTTCGAGTTGGCCAGCAGCACGCGCGGCGCATCCTTGTGCGTGCGGAACACACCGACCGGCTTGCCCGACTGGATCAGCAGCGTTTCGTTTTCCTCGAGATCCTTCAGCGACGCGAGAATCTGGTCGTAGCACTCCCAGTTGCGCGCCGCGCGGCCGATGCCGCCGTACACGACGAGCGCATGCGGATGCTCGGCGACTTCCGGGTCGAGGTTGTTCTGGATCATCCGGTAGGCCGCTTCGGCCAGCCAGGTCTTGCAGACTTTCTCGCTGCCGCGCAGCGCGCGGATCGTGCGCGTCGGATCGAGACGGGGATCGATGTGTTTCGGATGGTTCATGACGACTGCTCCCGAGGGAAATGAATATCAAATAGGAATCAGAAATGCCCGGTGAAGCGATAACGGCTGCCGGGATGCCACAGATTCGCCACCGAGGCGACGACGCCCTGCGACCAGGTGCGCCGATGTAAAACCAGACACGGCTCGACGTCGTCCATCCGCAGCTGCTCGCGCCGCTCCGGCGCCGGGGCCGCCGCTTCGATCCGGTACTCGACGCGCTGCAGCGGAGCCGCGCGCATCAGGTACAGGTTCGGCGTCGTGTTCGTGAAATCCTGCTCGGCGTAATCCGGCGCGACCGCCGGATTCACCCACCGCTCTTCGAGCTGCACCGGCTCGTCGTTCTCGAAATGCAGCACCTGCGAATGAAACAGCTTCGTGCGCATGGCTACCTGCATCTCGTCGGCGAGCACCTCGTCGGCGCGGATCGTGTCGAGGCCGAGCACGCTCGCGCGATACGCATGCCCGCGCGCGCCGACCTCCTCCGAGATGCTGCGGATCGCCACCAGCGTCGACTCGTACTTCGGCCGCGCGACGTAGGTGCCCGCCCCCTTCATGCGCGTGAGCACCTGCTCGGCCGTCAACTCGCGCAGCGCGCGGTTGACGGTCATGCGCGCCACCTTGAACTCGCGCGCCAGCTCGTTCTCGGACGGCACCTGGTCGCCCTCCTCCCACTCGCCTGCGTGGATGCGGGCCAGGATGAAATCCTTGATCTCCTGGTAGACCGGCGCGCTCATGGGCTTACTGTTCCGACGCGAACGAGAACGGCGCGACCTTCGCGAACGCGCGCTCGCCGACCAGCTTCGCGATCACCGCGATGTCCGGTGCGAAGTAGTGGTCGAGCTCATAGTGCGCGACCTTGCCGCGGATCGTTTCCATCACCGGCGCGAGCTTCGGGCTCGTGTGGTGCGGCGCGCGCAGGTCGACACCCTGGGCGGCGGCCAGCAGCTCGATCGCGAGGATGTGCTTCGTGTTGTCCGCGATGTCGGCGAGCTTGCGTGCGGCGAACGTCGCCATCGACACGTGGTCTTCCTGGTTCGCCGAGGTCGGCAGCGAGTCGACCGACGCCGGGTGCGCGAGCGTCTTGTTTTCCGACGCGAGTGCGGCGGCCGTCACGTGGGCGATCATGAAGCCCGAGTTCACGCCGCCGTCCCGCACGAGGAACGGGGGCAGGCCCGACAGCGTCGCGTCGATCAGCAGCGCGATGCGGCGTTCGGCCAGTGCGCCGATTTCCGATGCGGCCAGTGCGAGGTTGTCGGCCGCGAACGCGACGGGCTCGGCGTGGAAGTTGCCGCCCGACAGCACTTCGCCGGTATCCGGGAAGATCAGCGGGTTGTCCGACACGGCATTCGCTTCGATCAGCAGCACGTCGGCCGCGTGACGCATCTGGTCCAGGCACGCGCCCATCACCTGCGGCTGGCAGCGCAGGCTGTACGGGTCCTGCACCTTGTCGCAATCGCGGTGCGACTGGTTGATCGGCGAGCCTTCGAGCAGCTCGCGATACGACGCTGCCGCGTCGATCTGGCCCTGATGGCCGCGCAGTTCATGAATGCGTGCGTCGAACGGCTTCACCGAGCCGGCAGCCGCGTCGACCGACAGCGCGCCCGCGACGAGCGCGGTGCGGTACAGGTCTTCGATCGCGAACATGTTGTCGAGCGCGAGCGCGGTGGATGCCTGCGTGCCGTTCAGCAGCGCGAGGCCTTCCTTCGCCTGCAGCGTCAGCGGCGCGAGGCCCGCGACGCGCAGGCCGTCGAGCGCGCTCGCCCGCTCGCCGCGGATGAACACTTCGCCGACGCCCAGCAGCACGGCCGACATGTGCGCGAGCGGCGCGAGGTCGCCCGATGCGCCGACCGAGCCCTTCACCGGGATCAGCGGCAGCACGTCCGCGTTGAACAGCTTGATCAGCGCGTCCATCACTTCGCGGCGGATGCCCGAGTGGCCGCGGCCGAGGCTCGACAGCTTCAGCGCCATCAGCAGGCGCACCGACGACCGTGCCATCGGCTCGCCGACGCCGACCGCGTGCGACAGCACGAGATTCTTCTGCAGCAGTTCGAGCTGGTCGTGCGGGATGTGCGTGCTCGCCAGGCGGCCGAAGCCCGTGTTGATGCCGTAGGCCGGCTCGCCCTTCGCGGCGATGTCGGCGACGGCCTTCGCGCCGGCGTCGATCTTCGCGAAGCTGGCCGGATCGAGCGCCAGCTGAACGGATTCGCGTGCGATCTGGCGCAGTTGCGGGAGGGTCAGGTGGCCGGGGGTCAACGTAATCATGTGAGCAATCCTGTCTAGACAAGTTCGGAGTGGTTTGAAGTGTAGCCACCCGAACTTGTCTAGACAACCCGTTTTTCACCGATTTCGACTCGGGAGTTTCCCTGATGCCCGGTGTGGCCCGCCGGACCGGTCGGCGGGATCCGGCTCTTAACATATGTTGCAATTATTTTTTCTTTGGCAACATACGAATCACCACTCGCCACGGAGCCCGTCATGCCCATCCCGCCCCGTTTCATCGCCTGGTTCATCGCCCGCTTCGGCCGCCCCCTGCTCTTCGCCGCGTGCGCACTCGCATGCGGCGCCTCGTTCGCCGCGGAGCCGCTCGCCGGCACGCTCGAGAAGATCCGGCAAAGCAACCTGATCTCGATCGGCCACCGCGAAACGTCGGTGCCGTTCTCCTACGTCGACGCGAACGGCAAGGTCATCGGCTTCTCGCAGGACCTGTGCGACCGCGTGATCGCCGCCGTGAAGGCGCGCATCGGCAAGCCCGACCTGCAGGTGCGCTTCATCCCCGTCACGTCGCAGAACCGCATCCCGCTCGTGCAGAACGGCACCGTCGATCTCGAATGCGGCGTCACCACGAACCTTGCGGCGCGTCACGCGCAGGTCGCGTTCTCGACCACCTTCTTCGTCGCGACGACGCGCCTGCTCACGCGCACGAGCTCGGGCATCCGCGACTTCCCCGACCTCGCCGGCAAGACGGTCGTGACGAACCAGGGCACGACGTCCGAGCGCCTGCTGCGCAGGATGAACGAGGAAAGGAAGATGAACATGCAGATCATCAGCGCGAAGGACTACGGCGAAGGACGCCTCACGCTCGAATCGGGCCGCGCGGCCGCGTACATGATGGACGACGTGCTGCTCGCGGGCGTGCGCCAGCTCGCCGCGAAGCCGGCCGACTGGCAGATCGTCGGCACGCCGCAGTCGTCGGAGGCCTACGGGTTCATGCTGCGCAAGGACGATCCGCAGTTCAAGGCGCTCGTCGACGGCGTGCTCGTGCAGTCGATGAAGCGCGGCGAGATCGATGCGCTGTACGACAGGTGGTTCATGAAGCCGGTGCCGCCGAAGGGGCTCGCGTTCGACTTCCCGATGAGCGACGTGATCAAGGCGCGCTACGCGGCACCGAACGACGCGCCGCTCGAATGAGCGCCGCGCGCTGACGCCGGCTCACGCACGCGTCCACGCAATGCACGCCGCGTAGCCGGGCGCCGCGTCGAGCCACGCCGCGTCGAACGCCGCGACGCCGGCGGCGGGCGCGGCCGGCTCGACGATCGTCGTCGCAGGGGTCGCGACATCGCGCGGCGGCACGACCGCGAACGCTCGCAACCCGCCGACGATGCCGGTGCCGAGCGCCTTGAGCAGCGCTTCCTTCGCCGCCCACACGCGCATGAACGCCGCCGCGCGCGCGGCGGGCGACACGCTGTCGAGCCACGCAGCCTCGGCGGGCGCGCAGACTTCGCGTGTGAGCGCACGCCAGTCGGCCGCGCGGTCGCAGCACTCGATATCGACACCGACGCGGCCCGCGGGCGCCCACGCGAGCAATGCGTGATCGCCCGCATGCGACACGTTGAAATCGAGTGACGTCCGATGCGCGGGGGCCGGCGACGGCCGCCCCGATGCGTCGACGACGATCGCGACCGCATGCGGCGCGACACCGAGGGCCGCGCCGAGCACGTCGCGCAGCGCGGCACGCGTCGCGGCGCTGCGTACCGCATCCTCGTGACGCATGAAGCGCGCGGCGCGCGCGCGCTCGTCATCGCTCAGCGCCGCATAGGCCGGCGACGCGAGCGGCACGCTCCAGTCGAAATCGATACGCGCGACCCGCACACCCGCGCGTGCCGCGGCGGGCGGCACATCGAGTGCGTGCACGCGCCAAGCGCGGGCGGTATCGGCCGGAGAAGCGGAATCGGACGGAATGGACATCGGTGCGCAGCAGCCTGTGCCGTGAAAGGAAACGCCCGATGTTAATCGATCGCGGCGGCGCTCGAACCGGCTTGTGTGCGACTCGCCGCGGCCGCATCGAACCGGGGCGGCTTCATGTGCCGCTTGCGAAGGCCGCGCACGGCAGCACGCCATGCCCGCGACGCACCGGGCAGCCGCCGCGCCTCACCCGTTCGCGGCGACACCCGGCACGCCGCTGCCCGCCCCTCGCCCGCGCGACGCCGGGTGAAGCGCATGCACGTGGCCCGGCGCATCGGCCGGCAGCACGCCGTGCTGCAGCCAGTACAACGCGAGCGGCCACAGCGTGTCGGTGAAGCGGCTGTGGAAAAACGCGAAATGGCCGATCGCCTCGACGCCGATATCGGCCGGCGCGATCCGCAGATGCGTGACGTCGCTGCCCGTGTAGTAGCCGACCAGCCGCTCGATTGCCTCGACCGTGCCGAACCCGTCGTCGTCGAGGCCGATCGCGAGCATCGGCGCCGACAGTCCCGCGAAGCGGATGGGCAACGCGGCGCGGCTTGCGGCGGGTTCGGCGAGCAGGCCGCGCGTATAACCATCCTCGAAGCGCGCCTGCGAGCGCACCCACGACAACGCGACGCCGCGCGGCGTGTCCTCCATCCAGCCGAGCCGCTTCGCGGGCACGTAGCCGAACACGGCCGCGAGCAGCGGCATCGCAACATGCCACTTCCACCACATGCGCCGCCGTTCGGCCGGCAGGTAATCTCGCCAGTACGCGTACTGCGCGCCGACCGTCACCGCGTGCCGCACGTGTGCGTTCGATGCCGCGAGCCCGAGCGCGAACCCGCCGATGCTGTGCGCGACCACGTCGATCGGCTGGCCCGGAAACGCGTCGCGCGCGTACCGCAGCGCGGCGTCGCAATCGAGCCGCCCCCAGTCGAGCCAGTTCGCGCGCAGCTTCGCGAGCTGCGCCGGGCGCGACCCGCCGATGCCGCGATAGTCGTAGACGAGCACGTCGCGCCCCTGTGAAAACAACCAGGCCGCGAAACGAAAGTAGTAGTCGCAACGCACCGATGTCGCGCAATTGATGACCGTCACGGGCCGCGCGGCACTGCCGCCGCGATGGCGCCATACATGGCCGCGCAATTCGTAGCCGTCGGCCGCGCGCAGCGTCACGGGCTCGGGCGGCAATGCGCCTGCCGCACGGCTGCCCTGCGTCGTCCCGCTGCTTTCGTTCGAAATCGTCATCGAGTCTCCTGTCGGTCCGAGTTAGCGCTTTAGCGCTTACTCGGACCCCATGCTTCGCGGTCGGTCCGAGTTGCCCCTTCAGCGCTTACCCGAACCCCATGCTTCGCGGTCAGCCCCGCGCTCCCCGCGCCAGCCTCCATTGAACTTGACGCGCCCCGCGTTCTCAACCAATCTTGCTGCTCCGTTCGCATGAGTCACGCGCATGTCAACGCCACTCGTCCGTCTCCCGTCGCTCGACCTCGTCCGCGGTTTCGTCGCCGTCGGCCGCCGCATGAGCATCACGCTCGCCGCGCAGGATCTGTGCGTCACGCAATCGGCGGTCAGCCGCCAGGTGCACGCGCTCGAAGCGCATCTCGGCGTCGCGCTGCTGCAGCGCGGCTACCGGAAGATCGCGTTCACGCCGGAAGGCGAGCGGCTGTTTCGCGTCGCCGATGCGGCCCTGCACGGCCTGCAGGACACCGTCGCGTCGCTCGCCGCCGCACGCGAGCGCCAGCCCGTCACGATCACCGCGAGCATCGGCGTCACCGCGCTGTGGTTGCTGCCGCGGCTCGGGCGGCTGCAGGCGCGCCTGCCGGAGATCGACCTGCGCGTCGCCGCGAACGACAAGGTACTCGATTTGCGCGCCGAAGGCATCGACCTCGGCGTCCGCTATTGCCCGCGCGACCGCGCGCCGGCCGGCGCGCTGCACCTGTTCGACGAGATCGTCGTGCCGGTCGCCCATCCCGCGCTCGCCGCACGCCCCGTCACGAACGCGGCCGCGATCGCCGACCACGTCCTGCTCGAATTCGACGGGCCGCCGCAGCCGCAACTGCAATGGCGCACGCACCTGCTCGCGGCCGGGCTCGGCGACGCGCGCCCGAAAGGCGTGCTGCGCTTCAACCAGTACGACCAGGTGATCCAGGCCGCGATCGCGGGCCAGGGCGTCGCGCTCGGGCGGCTCGCGCTCGTCGCGCCGATGCTCGCGGACGGGCGGCTCGCGGTGCTCGGGCCGCACACGCAGGCGCTGTCGGAGGCGTACGGCTACTGGCTGTTCCAGCACGATCCGGCACCACGCCGCGAAGTCGCCGAAGTCCGCGACTGGATGCTCGCCGAAGCAGCCGAATGCGATATCGCGATGCGTGCGCACGATACGGCGTCGGCATAGGCCGAAGCCGGAGCCGGTTCCGCGAATGCCGCCGGCCGCGGCCGGGCACGCCCGCCCGATCCCCCGCGCGCCCTTCGTCGCATTCCCCACACGCATGCCAACCTGACCGAATGATCGCTTGAGCGTCGATGGGCCCGATCGTCTAATCGGATCGAGCGCGGCCGTTTTGCCGCGCCCCCTTCCGGAGACACGCATGACCCCGATCGAACAGGAAGTCCGCCGCCGCTGGCTGCCCGTACTGGCCGGCGGCCTGATCATGGGCGCCGCGCTCGGCATCCGCCACGTGCAGGGCCTGTTCCTCGCGCCGGTGTCGCTCGATCACGGCTGGTCGCGCGAAGCGTTCGGGCTCGCGCTGGCGTTGCAGAACCTGATCTGGGGCGTCGCGCAGCCGTTCACGGGCATGATCGCCGATCGTTTCGGGTCGCTGCGCGTGATCGTCGCCGGGATGCTGCTCTATGCGGCCGGGCTCGTCACGATGGCGCACGCGGCGACGACCGGCATGTTCACGGTCGGTGCCGGGCTCGTGATCGGCATCGCGTTGTCGGGCTCGGCGTTCGCATCGATCTACGGCGCACTGAGCCGCCTGTTTCCGCCCGACCGGCGCGGCTGGGCGCTCGGCGTCGCAGGCGCGATCGGCGGGCTCGGCCAGTTCTGCATGGTGCCCGTCGCGCAGGAACTGATCGGCGGCATCGGCTGGCGGCATGCGTTCATCGCACTGGCGCTCGTCGCGGTGGTGCTCGCGCCGCTCGCCGTGCTGCTGCGCGACCGGCCCGCGCAGGTTGCCGGCGCCGCCGCCGGCCCCGACCAGTCGATCGGCGAAGCCGTGCGCGAGGCGTTCGCGCATCGCGGCTTCTGGCTGCTGAACGCGGGCTTCTTCGCGTGCGGCTTCCAGCTCGCCTTCATCGCGACGCATCTTCCCGCGTACCTGCTGGATCACGGGCTGCCGGCACGCCACGCGAGCGTCGCGCTCGCGCTGATCGCGCTGACCAACGTGGCCGGCACCTATGCGTGCGGCCATCTCGGCGGGCTGCTGCGGCGCAAGTACGTGCTGTCGGTGCTGTACCTCGTGCGTGCGCTCACGATGGCCGTGTTCGTCGCCGCGCCGCTGTCGCCCGCGAGCGTCTACGTGTTCGCGGCCGTCATGGGGTTCACGTGGCTCGGCACCGTGCCGCTGACGAACGGCGTGATCTCGCAGGTGTTCGGCGTGCGCTACATCGCGACGCTGTTCGGCTTCGTGTTCTTCGGGCACCAGCTCGGCAGCTTCTTCGGTGTCTGGCTCGGTGCGCTCGTGTACGACGCGACGCATTCGTACATGCCGCTGTGGATCGGCTCGATCGCGCTCGGCGTACTCGCGGCGCTGCTGCACCTGCCGATCAACGACGCGCGCGTCGCGCGTCCGGCAGCGGGCAACGCGGCGTGGGCATGATCCGCGCGGCACTGGCCGCCGGCACGCTCGCGTTCGTCGCGTGGTGCGGCGCGGCCTACTTCGATTCGGGCGTCGCGTACGCGCTGCTCGAACACGCCGCGTTCTGCAATTGACGCGGCAACCCGGAGCGGGCGGTCAGCGGCGCTTCGGCAATGCGGCCAGCGCATCGAGCGCGCGGGCACGCGCGGCCGCATGCTCGACGAGCGGCTCCGGATAGTCGACGCCGAGCCGCACGCCTGCCGCTTCGAGCTCCAGCGGCGAGGCCTCCCACGGCGCGTGGATCGATGCGGCGTCGAGGCCGGTCAGCTCGGGCACCCAGCGCCGCACGTACGCACCGTCCGGGTCGAACTTCCGCCCCTGCGCGACCGGATTGAAGATGCGGAAATACGGCGCGGCGTCGGCACCGCAGCCGGCCACCCACTGCCAGCTCGCCGCGTTGTTCGCGGGATCGGCGTCGACCAGCGTGTCCCAGAACCACGCTTCGCCCGCGCGCCAGTCGATCAGCAGATGCTTGATCAGGAACGACGCGACGACCATCCGCACGCGGTTGTGCATCCAGCCGGTCGTCCACAGTTCGCGCAGGCCCGCATCGACGAGCGGATAGCCGGTCAGCCCGCGCTGCCACGCGCGCAGCGCGGCGGGATCGTCGCGCCACGGCATCGCATCGAACTGCGCGCGGAAGTTGTCGGTCGCGAGTGCCGGAAAGTGGTACAGCAGCGTGTAGCTGAATTCGCGCCAGCCGAGTTCGCTCAGGAACTTGTCGGCGCCGGCCGCGCATGCCGCGCCGCCGGCCTGCGCGGCGCCCTGCACCGCGTGCCACACCTGTCGCGGCGACACGTTGCCGAAGCGCAGGAACGGCGACAGCCGGCTCGTCGCGGGCCGGTCGGGACGGTCGCGCGCATCCGCGTAATCGGCGAGCGAGGTCGTCAGAAACGCGTCGAGCTGCGCGTGCGCGCCGCCTTCGTCGGGCGCGGGCC
>NZ_QOBB01000157.1:0-17902 GCF_024704855.1 Burkholderia sp. HAN2018
CGCCTCGGCAGGCGCGGCGGATACCGGCTTCGCCACGGCAGCCGATGCCGCCGCCACGCGCGGCCCCGGCACCGCACGTGGCACGGACGGCTGTCCGCCCGGCGCGCTGCCGGTTGCCACAGCCGGCTCGAACGCGAGCATCCGCAGCAGCGTCATCGTGAAACCGGCGTATTCGTCCGGCGCCAGGCCAAGTTCCGCGCGGCCGACCGTCGCGATCTGATAGAACAGCTGGACCTGCTCGGGGCTCAGCGTCTCCGCGAAGCGGCGCAGGTCGCCCGCTTCGGGCCATTCGTCAAGCACCGAGCCCGGCGCGAACTGCGCCCACGCGATCCGGTGCAGCAGGCTCGCGAGATCCTGAAGCGCGGTCGAGAACGACAGGCTGCGCAGCGACATCTCGTCGGCAATCGCAAGGATTTCGGGGCCGCTGCCCGCGGCAAGCGCGTCGAGCAGACGCACCATGTAAGTCTGGTCGAGCGCGCCGAGCATGCCCGACACGGCCGACTCGGTCACCTCGTTTGCCGAATAGGCGATCGCCTGGTCGGTGAGGGACAGCGCGTCACGCATGCTGCCCTGCGCAGCACGCGCGAGCAGGCGCAGCGCCTGCGGCTCGAACGTGATGTGCTCTTCGCCGAGAATCCGTTCGAGATGCGACACGATGTGCCCGGCCGGCATCTGCTTCAGGTTGAACTGCAGACAGCGCGACAGCACGGTGACGGGAATTTTCTGCGGATCGGTCGTCGCAAGGATGAACTTGACGTGCGGCGGCGGCTCTTCGAGCGTCTTCAGCATCGCGTTGAACGCGTGATTCGTCAGCATGTGCACTTCGTCGATCATGTAGACCTTGAAGCGCGCATCGACGGGCGCGTACACGGCGCGCTCGAGCAGCGCGGCCATTTCATCGACACCGCGGTTGCTCGCGGCATCCATCTCGACGTAATCGACGAAACGCCCTTCGTCGATCTCGCGACAGGCGCGACACACGCCGCACGGCTGCGACGTGACGCCGGTTTCACAGTTGAGTGCCTTGGCGAAGATCCGCGACAGCGTCGTCTTGCCGACACCGCGGGTTCCGGTAAACAGATAGGCGTGATGGAGACGCCCGCCGTCGAGCGCGTGCGTGAGCGCCCTGACGACGTGCTCCTGGCCGACGAGCGAAGCGAAATCCTTCGGACGCCACTTGCGTGCGAGAACTTGATAGGTCATCGGGAAATTGTATCAGTAACGCTGCGTCGCGCCGACACGCGAAACAGTGCGAAAGACAGGCAACGCGCAGGTAAAACGGAGTGTGGTGCAGAAATAAAAAACGCCCGGCGAACGGGGCGAGAAGGAAGGTGACGAGCCCGACCCTCGGCACTGGCGGAAAACGATTGTGGCTGCTTCGTTCCCGACCTGACCAGGTTCACCGCCCCACCATGCGAGGAGGCCCGTCACGGCATATTCTATCACCGCTTCCGGATGAATGCGACCGTTTGTTCGCACCAATGCGAATATGACCGGACAAACCGGCGCGCATCGCGTCGCACGACGCTCGCCCGCACCGAATTGCCTGCGTCCCCTTGTAATTTACGGGCCGGCCTCCACCTGCAGGGCACAACGGTCGAACGGCGCGTCGTACCCCTACTCGCGTAGCGGCTACTATCGCCGCCCGCAGCAGATAGCAATTTAGGCTACTATGACGCCCGAACGACCCGCGAGCCGCGGCATGCAGCGCTTACACCCCTCCTGTCCGGAGAGCGGAGTGACCTGCCGCAGCGGCCGGCAGCCAACGGCGGCCGGTACGCCGCAACGCGCAAGCAGGCAGTCCCCGAACCGTAAGAGGTATTGACCCAATGAGCGAACAGATCAAACACATCAGCGACGCATCGTTCGAACAGGACGTCGTCAAGTCCGACAAGCCCGTGCTCGTCGATTTCTGGGCCGAATGGTGCGGCCCGTGCAAGATGATCGCCCCGATCCTCGACGAAGTCGCGAAGGACTACGGCGACAAGCTGCAGATCGCGAAGATCAACGTCGACGACAACCAGGCAACGCCCGCCAAGTTCGGCGTGCGCGGCATCCCGACGCTGATCCTGTTCAAGAATGGCGCGGCCGCCGCGCAGAAGGTCGGCGCGCTGTCGAAGTCGCAGCTCACCGCATTCCTGGACAGCCACCTGTAATACCGGCAGTTCCGCGGACGTGTTGTCAACCGGCAACACGTCCGCCGTCAAGCCGCCGCTCGCTCGCTCAAGCGCGAATCGGCCTATGCTAGAATCAAAAAACGTCTACAAGACGCATTTAAGTCTCTGAGCGCTTCCGCTCGCCCTCCTCCCTTTATTTCTTTCGTCGTCTCCTCCCTGGCGGGTTCTCCGTATGCATTTATCCGAGCTCAAGTCTCTGCACGTGTCCGAACTGATCGAAATGGCCAATGGCCTCGAGATCGAAAACGCGAACCGCCTGCGCAAGCAGGAGTTGATGTTTGCCATTCTTAAAAAGCGCGCCAAGACGGGAGAGACGATCTTCGGTGACGGTACGCTCGAAGTGCTGCCGGACGGTTTCGGCTTCCTGCGCTCGCCGGAAATGTCGTACCTCGCGAGCACCGACGACATCTACATCAGCCCGTCGCAGATCCGCCGCTTCAACCTGCACACCGGCGACACCATCGAAGGTGAAGTCCGCACGCCGAAGGACGGCGAACGCTACTTCGCGCTGGTGAAGGTCGACAAAGTCAACGGGCAGCCGCCCGAGGCCTCGAAACACAAGATCATGTTCGAGAACCTCACGCCGCTGCACCCGAACAAGCCGCTCTCGCTCGAACGCGAAATGCGCGGCGAAGAGAACGTCACGGGCCGCATCATCGACATGATCGCGCCGATCGGCAAGGGCCAGCGCGGCCTGCTCGTCGCATCGCCGAAGTCGGGCAAGACCGTGATGCTCCAGCACATCGCGCACGCGATCAAGCAGAACCACCCGGACGTGATCCTGTTCGTGCTGCTGATCGACGAGCGTCCTGAAGAAGTGACCGAAATGCAGCGCTCGGTCGCGGGCGAAGTGATCGCCTCGACGTTCGACGAACCGGCCACACGCCACGTCCAGGTCGCCGAAATGGTGATCGAGAAGGCCAAGCGCCTCGTCGAAATGAAGCACGACGTCGTGATCCTGCTCGACTCGATCACGCGTCTCGCACGTGCATACAACACCGTGATCCCGGCATCGGGCAAGGTGCTGACGGGCGGTGTCGACGCGAACGCACTGCAGCGCCCGAAGCGCTTCTTCGGCGCGGCGCGCAATATCGAGGAAGGCGGCTCGCTGACGATCATCGGCACCGCACTGATCGAAACCGGCAGCCGCATGGACGACGTGATCTACGAAGAGTTCAAGGGCACCGGCAACATGGAAGTGCACCTCGAGCGCCGCCTCGCGGAAAAGCGCGTCTATCCGTCGATCAACCTGAACAAGTCGGGCACGCGCCGCGAAGAAATGCTGATCAAGCCCGAGATCCTCCAGAAGATCTGGGTGCTGCGCAAGTTCATCCACGACATGGACGAAGTCGAGGCAATGGAATTCCTGCTCGACAAGATCCGCCAGACGAAGAGCAACTCCGAGTTCTTCGACCTGATGCGCCGCGGCGGCTAAGCGCCCCCCCCCGCCCCGCACCGAACGGCCGCCCGCGCATCCTGCCCGGCGGCCGTTTTTCGGCGCCAACCTGAACGTGAACGTATAGGTTGATCTATAATCGCGCCATCGCCCGGATCGAATTCCCTCCACACCCCATGCCGAACGACACCTCCAACCCGTTGCTGACCGTGAGCGATGCCGCGTCGCGACTCGGCGTCACGCCGCGCACGCTGAAGTATTACGAGGAGCGCGGACTCGTCACGCCGTCGCGCAGCGAGGGCCGCTACCGCCTCTACGACGAAGCCGACCTCGAGCGCTTCGCGCGCATCCTGCGGCTGCGCGCGCTCGGCTTCTCGCTGCACGGCATCACCGAAATGCTGAAGCGCCCGCTCGAAGAAACGGCCGACGGCCGGCGCCGCTACTCGGAAGCGTCGCTGCGCGATATCCGTACCGGCCTCGCCGAGCAGATCGATACGCTCGACCGGCGGATCGCGGCCGTCCAGCGCGAGCTGAAGGAAGCCGTCGCGCTGCGCAAGGAACTGCAGCACGACATCGACTACGTCGAGCGGCGTCTTGCCGGCGAAAACGCCGACGCGCTGATCGCGCAGCGGCAGGCCGAAAGCGGCACGCGGCGCGCGCGCAAGGCTCGCGAATGAACGCGATGCCCGGTCGCCCGCCGCTATGGAGCCGCGCGAACCTGCGCGCGGACCTGTTCCCGTGGGCGCTCGCGCTCGTCACCGGCATCGACTATTTCGACAACGCGGCCTTCTCGTTCTTCGCGAGCTACATCGCGGGCGGCATCAATGCTTCGCCCGACGAACTCGTGTGGTCGTCGAGCGCTTACGCGGTCACGGCCGTGCTCGGCATCCTGCAGCAGCAATGGTGGGTCGACCGGCTCGGCCATCGCCGCTACGTCGCCGGCTGCATGCTGATGTTCTCGTTCGGCGCGATCGCGGCCGCGCTTGCCGACACATCGCTCGAACTCGCATTCGCGCGCGGATTCCAGGGATATTTCATCGGCCCGATGATGGGCGCGTGCCGGATACTGATCCAGATCAGTTTCAAGCCGCAGGAACGGCCGCCCGCGACGCGCGCGTTCCTCATCATGATCCTGCTCGGCAGCGCGCTCGCGCCGATCGTGGGCGGCCTGCTCGTCGCGCATTCGACATGGCGTGCACTGTTTGCATGCACTGCGCCTGCCGGCATCGCGTTCGCGATCCTCGCGCTGCTCACGCTGCCCGACTCGGGCCGGACGCCCGACGACGAACGCGGCTCCGGACACTTCTGGCCGTATGTCGTGTTCGCACTCGCACAAGGTGCGCTGCAGATCGTGCTGCAGCAGGTGCATTACCAGCTCTACAGCGGCTCGCCGATGCTGATCCTGCTGACGATCGCGGGGATCGGCGCGCTCGCGTGGTTCGCGTATCACCAGTGGAACCATCCGACGCCGCTCGTGCGCCTTCATGCGTTCCGCGAACGGACGTTCCAGGTCGGGCTGCTGCTCTACATGTTCTATTACTACGAGTCGACAGGCTTCAGTTACCTGACCTCGCGGCTTCTCGAAGGCGGGCTCGGCTATCCGGTCGAGAACGCCGGGCGGCTCGTCGGCACGATGTCGCTGATTTCGGCCACCGCGCTGTTCGCCTACCTGCGTTACGCGAAATTCGTCACGCACAAGAAGTGGTTCGTCGTGCCGGGGTTCGCGATCGCCATCACGGCCGCGCTGTGGATGACGCGAATGACGCCGCAGGTCGGCGAAGCCGCGCTGATCGTCCCGCTGCTGCTGCGCGGGCTGCTCCTGCTCTTCATCGTGCTGCCGGTGGCCAACCTGACGTTCCGGATCTTCGCGATCGACGAATACACGCACGGCTACCGGCTGAAGAACATCGTGCGGCAACTGACGATCTCGTTTGCGACGTCGTCGGTGATCATCGTCGAACAGCACCGCGTGGCCGTGCACCAGACGCGACTCGTCGAGCGTGCGAACGTGTTCGATCCGCTGTTCCAGCAGACCGCCGATGCGCTGACGCGCAGCTATGCGGCCGCCGGCCACGCGCTGAACGACGCGCACGGGCTCGCGATCGCGTCGATCGCGCGCATGGTCGCGCAACAGGCGTCGTTTCTCGCGTCGCTCGACGGCTTTTACTTCCTGGCCGGCGTGGCGCTCGTCGGCGGCCTCTTCGCGGCATGGCAAAAAGAGATCGATTGAGTTAAAAGACAGGCTTTGGATTTCCGCGAGCCGCCTTCATGCTCTCGAAACTGACCCGCTGGTTCGACGACCGCCGCCGCGACCGCGCGCTGCGCAGCCATCCGATCCCCGACGCGCTATGGCAGGACACCGTCGAGCGCCTGCCGTTCCTCGCGGCGCTGTCGCCCGACGCGCTCGGCCGGCTGCGCGAACTGACGAGCCTGTTCGTCGCGAAGAAATCGTTCTCGACCGCGCACGGGCTCGAGCTGACCGACGCGATGATCGTCGCGATCGCCGCGCAGGCCTGCCTGCCCGTGCTGAATCTCGACCTGTCGCTGTACGACGGCTGGGTCGGCGTCGTCGTGTATCCGGGCGAATTCGTGATCCGCAAGACGGTGCAGGACGAGGACGGCGTCGTCCACGAAGTGGAGCAGGACGCGAGCGGCGAGGCCTGGGAAGGCGGCCCCGTGATCCTGTCGTGGGAGGATGCGCAGATGACGGACGGCCGCGACGCGTACAACGTCGTGATCCACGAGTTCGCGCACAAGATCGACATGGTCAACGGCGCAGCCGACGGCTATCCGCCCCTTTTTCGCCGCTGGCACGCGCCGTACCTCGATGCGCAGGCCTGGGCCGACGTGCTCGAGCACGCGTACGACCAGTTCTGCGCGCGCGTCGACGCGGTGCCGGACCGCGCGTGGGCACGCTTCGAGCGGGAATCGCTGATCGATCCGTATGCGGCCGACCACCCGTCCGAATTCTTCGCGGTGTGCAGCGAAGCGCTGTTCGTACGGCCGAAAGCGTTCGAGTCCGAATTTCCGGAGCTGTACCGGCTGCTCGCGCGCTACTACCGGCAGGATCCGGCCGGCACCGGCGCGCTCGACGCACCGTGAAAATAATTCGTCAACCATCTGATTTTCTGGCATAATCGCCGTTTTTCGACCTTAGGCAAGTGGCTCGCGCCGGGCTTGACGTCGGCTGGATCGCGCAACTTTGTGCGGCACGGCACGGCAAGCGGCGGGTTGGCTACCGCTCTCACCAAGGAAAATCATGAAACCTGGCATTCACCCGGATTACCGCGAAGTCGTCTTCCAAGACATGTCGAACGGCTTCAAGTTCATCACGCGCTCGACGATCCAGACGCGTGAAAACATCGAACTCGACGGCAAGACCTACCCGCTCGCCAAGATCGAAGTGTCGTCGGAATCGCACTCGTTCTACACGGGTCAGCAAAAGATCATGGACACGGCCGGCCGTGTCGAGAAGTTCAAGAACAAGTTCGGCGTTCGCGCCAGCGGCAAGGCGAAGTAAGCTTTGCACCGCATCCGGTGGTTGCAACGCACCGGTATCGCACAAAAGGGCAGCCCAGGCTGCCCTTTTTTGTCTCTGCTCGCCGGGAAAGCGCCGGCCGGCGTCCGGGCATCGGCCTGACGCGCAACTGCCGGCGCGTCTACAATGCCGGATGCTCGAAACCGGCTCGACCGCGCGCACCCGCGCCGGCCGCCCGCCCATAACAAATCGCTCATCTGCATGAAGCCTGTCGTCCGTCTCACCGCCTCCGCCACGCGTGCGCTGCCGCGCTGGCTGCTGCTTACCCTCTGCTTCGTCTACGCAGCGTTCGGCCTGTTCGGCCGCGACCCGTGGAAGAACGAGGACGCGGCGGGCTTCGGCGTGATGTGGACGATGGCCAAGGGCGGCTGGCACGACTGGCTGCTGCCGAACCTCGTCGGCAAGTTCATCACGACCGACGGGCCGCTCGGCTACTGGCTCGGCGCGCTGTCGATCCGCGGCCTCGGCCCGTGGGTCGATGCGAGCAACGCGTCGCGCGTCGATACCGGCGTGCTGTTCTGCGTCGCGTGCGCGTTCGTCTGGTACGCAGCCTACCTGCTCGGCCGGCGTGCCGAGGTCCAGCCGTTCAAATACGCATTCGGCGGCGAACCCGAGCCGCGCGACTACGGCCGCACGCTCGCCGACGGCGCGCTGCTGGTGCTCGTCGCCTGCTTCGGCCTCGCGGAGCGCGGGCACGAAACGACGCCGCAGCTGGCGCAGTTCGCGTGGATCGCCATGCTCGTCTACGGGATCGTCCGCGGCATCGACAAGCCGATGCAGGGCGCGCTGTGGTGGGGGCTCGCGATCGGCCTCGTCGCCCTGTCCGGCAACCCGGTGCTCGTTGTCGCCCTGCTCGCCGGCACGGCCGTGCTGTGGCTCGTCACGCCCGAGATGCGCAACCTGCGCCTGCCGCTGGTCGGCGTACCGCTCGCGGCCGCGATCTTCGCGCTGTGGCCGCTCGCCGCGTTCGTCGCGGCGCCCGACGACGCCGCATGGTTCTTCAACCAGTGGATTCACGGCAGCCTGATGCGCTTTTCCGGCCCGCCGACCGCCGTGCTCGGCTATGCGGCAAAGAACCTGCCGCTGTTCACGTGGCCCGCGTGGCCGCTCGCGATCTGGGCATGGTGGAGCTGGGCCGGCATGCGCCGCCGCGCGCACGTCGCGATTCCGCTGTCGGTCGCCGTACCGCTCGTCGCGCTCGTGATCCTGCAGAGCCAGCAGTCGAACCGCATGTACATGCTGCTGATGCCGCCGCTCGCGGTGCTCGCGACGTTCGCGCTGCCGACCCTCAAGCGCGGCGCGATCAACGCGATCGACTGGTTCGCGGTGCTGAGCTTCACGATCATCGGCACCTTCGTGTGGCTCGTGTGGCTTGCCTCGCTCACGGGCTTCCCGCATCCGCTCGCCCGCAACCTCGCGCGCCTCGTGCCCGGCTACGAGCCGCACTTCAAGATCCTGTCGTTCGTCTGCGCGGTGATCGCCACGGTGTGCTGGTGCTTCCTCGTGCGCTGGCGTATCTCGCGGCAGCCGAAGGTTCTGTGGCGCAGCGTCGTGCTGTCGGGTGCCGGCACCACGCTGATGTGGGTGCTGCTGATGACGCTGTGGCTGCCGATCGTCAATTACGGCCGGACCTATCGCGACGTCGCGCAGCAGATCGCCGTGCACCTGCCGTCCGACTACGAGTGCATCGCGCCCGTGCGGCTCGGTGACGCGCAGATCGCGACCTTCGCGTATTTCGGCAACATGCGTTTCGATTTCTCCGGCGACTGCGACGTGATCCTGCGCCAGGACCGCGCGGACTTCGGCGAGCCGAGCTCCATGTCGCAATACGTGTGGCGTCTCGTGTGGGAAGGCCGCCGCGTCGCCGACCGCGACGAGCGCTTCCGCCTGTACGAGCGCATCGAACGGCCGAAGACGCCCGTCAAGCGGCGTCCGCCGCGCCGTCAGCCGGCCGACTGACGATGTTCGGCGACATCCGCCGAATCGTCGGTCTCGCATGGCCGGTGCTCGTCGGCCAGCTCGCGATCATCGCGTTCGGCGTGATCGACACCGCGATGGTCGGCCGCTACTCGGCCGTCGATCTGGCCGCGCTCGGGCTCGGCTCGTCGATCTACGTGTCGATCTACATCGGCCTGACGGGCATCCTGTCCGCGCTGCAGCCGATCACCGGGCAACTGTACGGTGCGCGACGCTATGCCGAAATCGGCGAGGAAGTGCGCCAGGCGCTGTGGCTCGCGCTGCTGCTCGCGGTGCCCGGCTTTCTCCTGCTGCATTTTCCCGAACCGCTGCTGCGCGTCGCGCACGCACCCGCCGCGCTGCACGAACGCACCGTCGACTACCTGCGCATCCTGTCGTACGGGCTGCCAGCCAGCCTCGTCTTCCGCATCTACAACGCGCTGACCAACGCGGCCGGCAAGCCGCGCCTCGCGATGATCCTGCAGATCGGCGCGCTGGTGCTCAAGTTTCCGCTCAACGTGTGGTTCATCTTCGGCGGGTTCGGCGTACCGGCACTCGGCGGCCCCGGCTGCGGGCTCGCGAGCACGCTGATCAACTGGGCGCTCGCGCTGATCGGCTACACGCTGCTCGCGAAGCTCGACGTGTTCGCGCCGCTCGCGATCTTCTCGCGCTTCTGCTGGCCGGTCTGGGAACGCCAGAAGGCGATCCTGAAACTCGGCGTGCCGATGGGCCTGTCGTACCTGATCGAGGTCACGTCGTACACGTGCATGGCGCTGTTCATCGCGCAATTCGGCACGACGACGCTCGCCGGCCACCAGATCGCCGGCAACATCGGCGCGGTGCTGTACATGACGCCGCTGTCGATCGGCGTGGCGGCATCGACGCTGGTCGCGCGCGCGCTCGGCGCCGGACGGCCCGAAGAAGCCCGGCTGCTCGGCCGGCACAGCGTGATCTTCGCGTGCGGCATTGCCGCGACATACGGCCTGCTCGTGTTCGTGCTGCGACCGCTGATCATCGGCGGCTATACGCCGAACCCGGCCGTCGCCGCGGCCGCGATGCCGCTCGTCGCGATCGTCGCGTGCTACCACGTCTTCGATGCGCTGCAGGTCACGTCGGCGTTCGTGCTGCGGGCCTACAAGGTCGCGGTCGTGCCGACCGTGATCTATGCGGTCGCGCTGTGGGGCGTCGGGCTCAGCGGCGGCTACGTGCTCGGCTTCGACGTGGGCGGCATCGCGCCCGCGTGGCTGACCGGCGCGCGCGGCTTCTGGTTCGCGAACACGGTCAGCCTGATGCTCGCGGGCGCCGGGCTCGTGCTGTACCTGCGCCGGGTGAGTCGCGCGCACACTCCGGCGTCGGCCTGACGCGCCGCCCGCTACCTGTCCTCCAGCACGTCGGCCGCATGGTACGACGACCGCACGAGCGGGCCGGCGACGACTTCCCTGAAACCCAGCGCCAGCGCGTCGTCGCGCCACGCGGCGAATGCCTCCGGGCTCACGTAGCGTCGCACCGGCAGGTGGTGCGCCGACGGCGCCAGATACTGGCCGAGCGTCAGCACGTCGACTTCGTGCGCGCGCAGGTCGCGCAACGTGTCGCGCACCTCGTCGTCGCGCTCGCCGAGCCCGAGCATCAATCCCGACTTCGTCACGAGCGTCGGCCGCGCGGCCTTCGCCTGCGCGAGCAATTCGAGCGAGCCGCGATAGTCGGCGCCCGGTCGCGCCGCGCGATACAGCGACGGCACCGTCTCGATGTTGTGGTTGAACACGTCGGGCCAGGCCGTCGACAGCGCATCGAGCGCACGGGCCACGCGGCCGCGGAAGTCCGGCGTCAGCACTTCGACGCCGATGCCCGGCACGCTCGCACGTACCGCCGCGATGCACGCGGCGAAATGCGCGGCGCCGCCGTCGCGCAAGTCGTCGCGGTCGACCGACGTGATCACGACGTAGCGCAGGCCGAGCGCCGCGGCCGTGTCGGCCAGCCGCGCCGGCTCGTCGGGATCGAGCGGCTCGGGACGACCGTGCGCGACGTCGCAGAACGGGCAGCGCCGCGTGCACAGGCCGCCCATGATCATGAAGGTCGCGGTGCGCTGCGCGAAGCACTCGCCGATGTTCGGGCACATCGCCTCCTCGCAGACGGAATGCAGCCGATGGTCGCGCAGCACGGCAGCCATGTCGGCCACCGCCGCGCTCATCATCGGCCGCGCGCGCAGCCAGGGCGGCTTCGGCAGCGCCGCGCCGGCCGCGGGCTCGACGCGCACCGGAATGCGCGCGAGCTTGTCGCGGCTTCTCGCGCCCGGCTGGCCGAGCGCCGTGAGGCTGGGTCGTTCGAGCGCAGCGGCCATCGTCAGTCTCCGAGGAACGCGACGATCAGGCGGTTCACGTCGGCGGCCGCCTCCATCTGCACCATGTGCCCGCGGCCGGCGATCACTTCGGCACGCACGCCGTCGGGTAAAGCCTGCGCGTGATGCGCCGGGATCACCTGGTCGCGCTCGCCCCAGATCACGAGCGTGCGCGGCGCAAGCGTCGCGAGCCGGTCGCGGAACACACGCCGCTGTGCGGCGCCGTCGAACGCCGCGTTCGCGATCTTCTCGAGCGCGGCCTGCACGCCTTCGAGCCGCTTGTACTTGACGAGATCCTCGACGAGTTGCCGCGTGACCAGCGCGTTGTCCGCGAACAGCGCACCGAGGTGCGGCTTCAGCGTGTTGCGGCTGTTGCCGGCGACGAAACCGTCGATGTAAGCGCGGTTGATGTCGGTGCCGAGCCCCGCGCTCGCGATCAGCGTCAGCGACGCGACGCGTTGCGGCGCGCGTTCCGCGGCCGCCATCGCAACCGCGCCGCCCATCGAATGGCCGATCAGGTGCGCCTGGTCGATGCCCTTCGCATCGAGCAGCGCGAGCACCGCGTCGGCGAGTTCGTCGAGGCTGCCCGTCTCGACCGCCTTGCCCGATTCGCCATGGCCGGGCAGGTCCAGTGCCCACACGGGCCGGTGCGCGGCGAGATCCGCGTGATTGAACAGCCAGTTGTTCAGGTCGCCGCCGAAGCCGTGAATCAGCACGGCGGGTGTGCCGGTGCCTTCGCCGAGCTTCAGGAAGCGCACCGTCCGGCCGCCGATCTGCGCCTTCTCGGGTTGCGGGCCGGCCGCTTCGTCGGAGGCCGCGCTCGGCACGAAGTCGCGCTGGAAATCGGCGATCGCCGCGTCGATGTCCGCATCGCTCGCATCGGCCGCCGCGACGACGCCGAGCAGCGCGCCGACCGGCAGCGTCTCGCCTTCCTGCGCGACCTGCCGGCGCAGCGTACCGTCGAACGCGCATTCGACGCCCGACGAGATCTTGTCGGTCTCGACGTCGAGCACTTCGTCGCCCTTCGTCACGCGTTCGCCGATCGTCTTCAACCAGCCGTTGACCTGCCCCTGCTCCATCGACAGCCCCCACTTGGGCATCGTGATCATGTGAATCGACATCGTGTCAGCTCCTCGTCTTCAGGACCGCCTGCGCAATCGCATCGGCGGACGGGATATACAGGTCTTCCAGCACGCTCGCGAACGGCGCGGGCGTGTGCGGCGCGGTCACGAGCTCGATCGGTGCCTTCAGCGCATGGAACGCGCGCTGCGCGACGAGCGCGGCGATGTCGGTCGCGATCGAGCAGCGCGGGTTCGCTTCGTCGACGACCACGACGCGCCCGGTGCGCTCCGCGCTTTCGAGGATCGTTTCCTCGTCGAGCGGCGACGTCGTGCGCAGATCGATCACGTCGACCTGGATGCCGTCCTTCGCGAGCTTCGCGGCCGCGTCCATCGCGAGATGCACCATCCGGCCGTACGTGACGATCGTCGCGTCGTCGCCGTCGCGCATCACGTTTGCCTCGCCGAACGGAATCGCATAGGACTCCTCCGGCACGTCGCCTTCGCGGGTATAGAGCAGCTTGTGTTCGAGGAAGATCACGGGATCGTTGTCGCGGATCGCCTGGATCAGCAGCCCCTTCGCGTCGTACGGCGTCGACGGGCACACGACCTTCAGCCCCGGGATGTGCGTGAACAGCGACGTGAGCATCTGCGAGTGCTGCGCGGCCGCGCGCAGCCCGGCGCCGTACATCGCGCGGATCACGACCGGCGTCACGGCCTTGCCGCCGAACATGTAGCGGAACTTGGCGGCCTGGTTGAAGATCTGGTCGAAGCACACGCCCATGAAGTCGATGAACATCAGCTCCGCGACGGGCCGCATCCCGCATGCGGCCGCACCGACCGCAGCGCCGATGTAGCCGCCCTCCGACAGCGGCGTATCGAGCACGCGGCCCGGAAACTTGTGGAACAGCCCCTTCGTCACGCCGAGCACGCCGCCCCACGCGTCGTCCTCGCCCGGCGCGCCCGCGCCGCCTGCATTGTCCTCGCCCATCACGATCACGCTGTCGTCGCGCGCCATTTCCTGCGCGAGCGCCTCGTTGATCGCCTGCGAATAAGTGATCTTCCTTGCCATGTCTGTCTCCTGGAATGTTCGGTTCGCCGTGTCGGCCGCGGTGTCAGGCCGCGCTCACGGGTACGACACGTAGACGTCGGTCAGCAGGTCGGCTGCGTCGGGCAGCGGCGCGGCCTTGGCCTGCGCGACCGCGTCGTCGATCAGCGCCTTCACCTGGGCATCGACCGCGCGCAGATCGGCGGTCGTCAACGCTTCGGCCCGCACGACGCGCGTCTCGAAATGCTTCAGGCAGTCCTTCTCGTCGCGCAGCTTCTGCACCTCGCCGGGTGCGCGATAGGTTTGCGCATCGCCTTCGAAGTGGCCGAAATAGCGCGTGAACTTCACCTCGACGAGCGTCGGGCCGCCGCCGTTGCGCGCGCGCTCGACGGCTTCGCCGAGCGCTTCGTGCACCGCGAAGAAGTCGAAGCCGTCGACGATCACGCCCGGCATCCCGAACCCGTTCGCGCGATCGGCGATGTTGTCGGTCGCAACCGACCAGCTCGACGACGTCGCTTCCGCGTAGCCGTTGTTTTCGGCGACGAAGATCGCGGGCAGCCGCCACACCGACGCGAGGTTCATCGATTCGAAGATCACGCCCTGGTTCGACGCGCCGTCGCCGAAGAAGCACACGCCGACGCCGCCCGTCTTCTTGTGCTTCGCCGCGAGCGCCGCGCCGCACACGAGCGGGCCGCCCGCGCCGACGATCCCGTTGGCGCCGAGCATTCCCATCGACAGGTCGGCGATGTGCATCGAGCCGCCCTTGCCATGGCAGACGCCGGTTTTCTTGCCGTAGATCTCGGCCATCATCCCGTGCACGTCGACGCCCTTTGCGATGCAATGGCCGTGGCCACGGTGCGTGGTCGCGACGTAGTCGTCGAGGCCGAGGTGCAGTATCGTGCCGACCGCGGACGCCTCCTCGCCCGCGTACAGGTGAACGAAGCCGGGGATCTCGCCGGTCGCGAATTCGACGTGCAGGCGCTCCTCGAATTCGCGGATCGTGCGCATCAGCCGGTAGGCGTCCAGCAGCTTGTCCCTGCTGAGCTGTGTCGAAACGGTCATGTGTGTCTCCTGGGTAGGTCTGACTGCGAATGCCGCCGCGGCGATGCCGTGGCGACGGATTGCACGGCCTGCGGCCGTCAGTGGAACGTGAAGCCGCCGTCGACGTTCACGGCCTGGCCCGTCACGTTGTCCATCGTCGCGAAGAACAGCGCGAGCCGGCCCATGTCCTCCGGCGTCTGCGCGCGGCCCTGCGGGATCAGCGTCAACTGGTGCCGCTGCCACGATTCCTCGACCGTTTCGCCGTCGGCCTTCCATTCGTCGGACAGCCGGTCCCACATATAGGTACGGACGATGCCGGGGCAGATCGCGTTGACGGTCACGCCGTCGCGCGCAAGCTCCTTCGCGAGCGCGTTCGTGAAGCCGACGACCGCGAATTTCGATGCGCTGTAGTGCGCGAGATTCGGAAAGCCTTCCTTGCCGGCGATCGACGCGACGTTGATGATCCGGCCGCGGCCCTGCGCCTTCAGGTGCGCGAGCGCCGCGCGGCAGCCGAGGAAGGTGCCCTTCGCGTTCACGTCCATCACGACATCCCAATCGCGCTCGGTCAGTTCGGCGACCGGATGAATGCTGATCACGCCCGCGCAATTCACGAGGATGTCGAGCCGGCCGAGTTCGGCGAGCGCCTGCGCGACCATCGCGTCGACCTGCGCGGCCTGCGTGACGTCGACCTTCGCGACCGCCGCCCGCCGGCCGAGCGCGCGTACCTCGCGCGCGGTGGCGTCGAGCGCGTCGTCGAGCAGGTCGGCCAGCAGGACGTCGGCGCCCGCGCCGGCAAGCGTCAGCGCAATGCCGCGGCCGATGCCGCGCGCGCCGCCCGTGACGATGGCGACCTGTCCTTCGAGTGAAGCCGTCATGGCAATGTCTCCTTGAGGATCGTTATGGAAGTCGAAACGTCATGCGAAACAGCGGCGGCTCAGTCGTGCCACGCGCCGGCATCGCGCAGCAGTTGCCGCGACGACGCGTAACGCAGCGTGCGGCCGACATCGACCGTCAGCGGCCCGCGCCAGTCGAGCGAGATCTCGTAGCGATCGCCGCGCGCGACCTCGATCTCGCGTTCACCGTCGAACGCGAGCGTGCCGCGCTCGAACGGGATCGTCTGCCACGCGCCCGGCTCGAGCCGTTCGCAACTGCGCATCACGACGCGATCGACGCGGCCCGGCGCAATCGGCGCGACGAGCGGCGTGCCGGCCGCCTTGCCTTCGGCCGCGAAGCGCATCGCGAGCCCGTGCGGCGCGCTGCGTTCGAGCGGCGCCCACGCGCCGCCGAGCGCGGACAGGCCGATCCCGTCCGGTTCCGCGAACGTCAGGTAGAGCGAATCGATGTCGTCGGACCCCGAGATCGCACGGGCGCCGATGAAGCGCTGGCGCGCGGCGCACACGTCGACGAGCGCGATCTCCTCGCGCCCCGGCTGCGCGCCCGCCACGCAGCGCACGACGAGCCGCTTGTTGCGCGTGAACGCGACTTCGGCCGGCACCGCGCCGGTCGCGGCGAGTCCTGCCGCGACGCCCGCGACGGTTGCCTCGCGATGTTCGGGAAACGCGTTGTTGGTGCCGGTGGACAGCGCGACGAGCGGCGTCGCGCCACAGTGCGCGGCCACGGCGCGATGCGTGCCGTCGCCGCCGAGCACGACGATCAGCGCGACTTCCATGCGGTGCAGGTACGCGGCACCGGCCTGCGTGTCGGCGACGGTATCGGTGATCGGCAGGTCGACGAATTCGACCTCGGGCCAGCGCTCGTGCGGCGCGACCGCGCGATGCGTGTCGATCGCGCGCAGCAGCAGCGTCGCGATGCCCGTGCGGTCGCGCAGGGTCAGCACGCGCTCGACGCCCATCGCGCCGAGGCCGGCCAGCAGGCGCACGATCATGTTCGCCTTCTCCGCCGTCGGAAACACGGAGGCATGCGTCGTGAGGCGGCGGATGTCGCGTCCCGATGCGGGGTTCGCGATCACGCCGACGGTAACGGGCGTCGTCACGGGTTCGTCTCCATCCAGTTGGCCGGCCCCGGCGCATTGCTGTACGCCGCGGCCCTGCCTGTCTCGTCCGCTGCCATCGCCGGGCGGCGGATCTTCATCGTCGACGCGACCGCGCCGACCTGCCCGTGATCTCTGCAAGCGGCGTGCCACCGAGCGTGCGATGTCCGTGAAACCCGTGTGCACGCTGGCGCGGCGGGCATGTCGACGCCGCCGGTTCGCTGCCGGAGCCACGGCGCGCGCGGCAATTCCGCCCGTTCGTCTCACCCCGTCGATGCAACGAAACGGCCGCCGCGACGCCGGTGCAAGCGCGCCGTTGCGCCCGCAAACCCCGCGCTGTCGCGGCGCCGCGCGGGCCGCGTCATGCCGGACGATCCGCGCATGCCGCACATGCGCGCGTCTCAGCGACACGAGACAGCGCGCGATACCGGTGAGACGAACGTCTCACGCCCGCCGCGTGCTGCGATGCAATGTGATCCGTCGAACGGGATGTGCTACAAGAACATCGCATTCCCCGCCGTACGGAACCGGAGCCGACCATGCCCTACGCCGTCCCCCAGGCCCAGCACGCCGACCGTGTGCTCGGCGCGCTCGCCGGACGCCTGCCCGCGCCGGCCGAATCCACGCGCCTCGTGTCATCGTGGCAACGGTCGCTCGAGCGCTACCGTCTCGACCCCGCTTCGTCGATCGGCCCGCGCGTGCTGACCGCGGCGGAGCTGCGCGAAGTGCGCGACAAGGAGGAGGCCTTCCTGCGCGCATCGGGCCAGTGCCTGACGCGGCTGCACGACATGATCCGCGTCGCCGACTACTGCGTGATGCTGACCGACGCGCACGGCGTGACGATCGACTACCGGATCGACCGCGAGCGCCGCAACGACTTCCGCCACGCGGGGCTGCACATCGGCTCGTGCTGGTCGGAAAGCGAGGAAGGCACCTGCGGTGTCGCGAACGTGCTGACCGATCTCGCGCCGATCACCGTGCACAAGACCGATCACTTTCGCGCGGCCTTCACGACGCTCACCTGCAGCGCGGCGCCGATCTTCTCGCCGGGCGGCGAGCTGATCGGCGTGCTCGACGCGTCGGCCGTTCAATCGCCCGACGGCCGCGACAGCCAGCGTCTCGTCTATCAGCTCGTACGGCAGAGCGCGGCGCTGATCGAGGACGGCTACTTCGTGCACAGCACCGCGCAGCACTGGATCCTGTTCGGGCATCCGAATCGTCACTACGTCGAAGCGCAACCCGAGTGGCTGATCGCGTTCGACGAATGCGGCAATATCGTCGCCGCGAACCGGCAGGCGCGCGACGCACTGCCGGCGCTGCGCGAACCGCGCCATATCGACGAGATCTTCGATGCAACCGAGAT